>JAAEZV010000099.1 GCA_018222695.1 Gammaproteobacteria bacterium | reverse complement strand
GGTACCGCTGTTACCAATCCACCTGTTGAAGTCAGAGTTGTAGGGGATTTATTTACAACGGATACGGTACCCGGAGAGTCCGCTTGTTCAGAAATCATAAACCTAAAGGGAATGACGACCACGAATGTTATTCCGCTTGATGATGGGCCAAGTTTATTCTTTGCCCAAGAAATATTTGGCGACCTGAATGAATGTGATTCAGGAACACAAACGATTCAAGTGGCTTGGAATGGTGGCGTTACACCGTATATAGATGGTGATACCGAATCTGACTTATTTCAGTACTACGTTGGCTATTCTGACAATTCTGGGGTTCTAGTTCCGCATATTCCTATTTCGATTACCGATATTGATGACCAAGACAACGTTCACCAACTTTGTTTTTCTACTAGCGATGAGATTGTCAAAATCTCAATGCTGGCCAACACGGTCGAAGACCCAAACCAAGACCCAAATTCATATAGCAGAATTGATGTTGCTTCCTGCACCGCATTGGAAGAGTAGGGACGCTCTGCGAGCTCGATCATTGATGTGTCAGCCCTTTATCGAGATGACACCGCCTATAGGCATCTGGTGCCTCGCAACGCACAGCACCCCAGCGGAGACGCCGTCCCTATCCCTTCAGGGCAGGCCGAACCGCAGCAAACCGGTGGTTTGCGAAACCAGCAATGCACCCAACTGACTTGTTGTCCAAATCCGTGCCACTTAGTCTGTCGCCCATGGCTCAGCAAAAGAGATTAAGGGATTCGCTTCGTAGAGAGCGGTGGGCGAAATATGTCACCGATGAAGCTTTAGATGAGATGCTGGAGCAAGCCACAGTCAGGTCATATCCTCGCAAAAGTTTTGTCCTGCGTCATCGTGACCGCGGCCACAATTTTTTTGGCCTGCTCTCCGGGCAAGTGCGCCTTTCCATTCCAGCGAGTAGCGGTGACGAATTCATCTTGTGGGATCTTTGGAAAGGGTACTGGTTCGGTTCTACCACTCTGATCGACAAGGCCCCAGCGACTTTTGATGCACGGGCCTTGATCGATTCAGAAATTATTGAAATTCCTCGGCCAGCGGTAACCACCGTGGCCGAAAATTTTCCCGAAATATACAAATATCTGTTTGCCGATCAGGCCTTATACACGCGCATGGCGCATAAGCTGATGGCCCACATGATTTTTCATCCGCTAAAGTCTCGGTTGGCCTTCCGGCTACTGGTGCTGATAGAGATTCATGGTCACCAAGCCGGGGAGTCTGCATACTTGGAGGCAAACATGTCTCAGGGCGATTTTGCCAAGCTGGTCAATGGCTCAAGACAGCAGGTAAACCGCATTTTTCGTCAGTGGAAAAACGAAGGACTGGTGTCCCTTGTAGACGGTCAATACCATGTGCCGTCTGTCAAAAAGCTTTCGATGGAAGCCAAGTCAACAGAACCCTAACGAGCAAGAACCATAAGCCCTTCCAGCAGAATGGCGCCTCAACGCCTCAAAAAAAATCTATCTTCCTGGGCCACTCGTGCTCAACGAGCATAAGTACAGCACAAGCACTCATGGCACACGCTCCCTTCGGCTGGCCAAGATGCTGAGGTTTCTCGCCCTAGGGTGACTGTAGCGAGGTGCCCGGGATCCTCCCAGGTTCAAGTCTGCGATAGCACAGTATCTTTGCGGGGTCTCAGTGTCATCGCGAAGACGATGAGCAGAATCAGCACCGCGCCCCAGCCCGCCGCGGGCTGATAGTACTGGTAGAGAAAGCCACCGCTAATCGGGCCTAGGACAAACCCTGCGGCGGGGCAGGCGCTCACCAGTCCTGACACGCTTCCCTGCTCTTCAGCCCCCACGGCGAGAGAGGCACCGGCGGCGACGGCGGGCATCAGTAGCCCCAGACCCGCGCCGATCAGGACCATGCTGGTCAATACAGCCCCCCAACTGTCCAGCGCGCTGATGATCACGGTGCCGACCAACAGCAGGCCGCCCCCCCAGCGCACGAGTTGAATGGCTGGCCCGGCGTAACGCTGTGCGATCACGATTTGCATGAACAGGGAGCTGGCCGCCGACACCATCATCGCCCAGCCCGTGTACTGCGCGGTCTCGATACCTGAGAGATTCAGAACGTCCTGTAATCGAAAGGCCAGCGTTTGCTGCACCATCGCAAAACCCGTGAAAGCGCCGATCGCGGAGAACAGATAGACCCGCAGGCGGGCGTCAAAATAGCCGAGGCGACGGGGCCGGGTCTGGGTGGCTCGCGGCTTTACGCCTTTCGAGAGTTTCAGGCCGATGATGACCGCGGCCAAACCGGACATAAACGACGCGACCACCAGTGGCGCTAATAGGCCGAGCCCAGCAACCAGCCCTGCCATTACCGGCCCCATGATCATCCCGATGCTATTGGCACTGGAAAGCCGAGCCAGTGTCTTGATGCGGAACCGTGCCACGGTGTGATCCGCCGCGTAAGCAGTGCACCCCGGGCTAGTGGCCGACATGGTTGCCGCCTGCAGTGAGCGGATGATCAAGGCGACGATGAATAGCGTGAGACCTGTGATGGCACCATCCCCGGCGAGGGAGAACAGCACGGCAAAGGCAAGCGAACCAATGCAATAGCCCATGAGCCCGATGAGAATGACGGGCTTGCGACCAATCTGGTCCGAGAAACGTCCCCAGAAGGGCGCGACCAGCGTAAAGATAAGCGCTGATGTCGAAATGATGGCGGTGATGCGAACTTCATCGAGGCCCACCGAGCGCCCCAGAGGGGGCAGGATGGCGAACACAAATGCCTGACCGAT
The DNA here is from genome assembly GCA_018222695.1 of Gammaproteobacteria bacterium. Lineage (GTDB taxonomy): Bacteria > Pseudomonadota > Gammaproteobacteria > Pseudomonadales > Halieaceae > Luminiphilus. Next base: position 3,521 of record JAAEZV010000099.1, on the reverse strand, counting down.
CGCCGTTGCGAAAAGGCCGATAAAAAGCAGGGAGAGAGACTGACGATCCAATCGCTCCGTGCCCGCCAGCGAGCCGGTGGCGACAGTGTCAGTCATCGACGACCCGTGCGGTGACCCAGTGATAACGGGTGGGCAGAATTTTTGTGAGCTGCAGTATCAACCAGGCATCCCAGCCCACCATGATCCGGCGTTTACCGCGGGCGGTGCCGCGCAGGATGATGTCCGCAGCGCGCTCGGGTGTGGTTTTGGCGAGGCGCCTGAACTGCTGGTCCCGCTCATCCGCATCGGCCATGTTACCTGCGCCGTCGGTGCGAGCGGAGCGTGCGATGTTGGTCTGCACGCCACCGGGATGAACACTCGATACGAATAGGTTCGAGTTCATATACTCCGCCTGCAGGGACTCACTAAAACCGCGGACTGCAAATTTGGCGGCGTTATAGGCGCTCTGTGTGGGGATGCCCACCATTCCGAAAATAGAGGATAGATTGACGAGATGCCCCCTCTCGGCCTGATTAAGGAGAGGCAGGAAGGCTCTGGTGGCGTGTACCACCCCCCAAAAGTTGATATCGATCAGCCACTCAAAGTTCGCCTCGCTGGAGTCAGCGAACCGCGCGCCGTAACCGACCCCGGCGTTGTTGAACAGTGCATCGAGGCTCCCGGTATCGGCGCTGACGGCCTCCGCCCATGAAAACAGTGCGTCTCGCTGGCCACAATCCACCACCTGCGAATTGACGCGCCCGCGGGCGTCATCCAGCGACGCACAGGTCTCAGCGAGCGTCTCGGGGTTAATGTCTGAGAGCCAGACGTGGCAGCCGGCCGCATTCAGACGCTGGCTGAGCGCTCTGCCTATCCCATCCCCGGCGCCGGAGATGGCAGCTGTCTTGCCCGCAAAGTAGCGCTCTATCAGTGACATGGGATGGTTTCCTGAGCGGAGGGGCGCGCAGTGTAACCGACATCGGCAGGGGGCGGGATGTAGCCCAAAAAATAGACAGGCCACGCCCTTTGCCGTAGACTGCAGTCCCAGCTCGCGCGGGGTTATTTTCGACCCCATCACGCGCTAAACGTCCGCAATATGCGACCACAGGGTGAATTTGACCCGGCCTACTCGTGCACCCGTTTGGCACGCGTGGCAACAACGACTGGGAGGTCCGTTTGTCTCAACCCGCTGTCCTCGCACTGGAAGATGGCACGATTTTCCGCGGCCTCTCCATCGGTGCTTCCGGCACAACAGTGGGTGAGGTGGTCTTCAATACTGCGATGACCGGATACCAGGAGATCCTCACAGATCCCTCCTACTGCCGACAGATCGTCACCCTGACCTATCCGCACATCGGTAACACCGGCGTCACCAAAGAGGATGAGGAATCCTTAGGCATACAAGCAGCCGGATTGATTATCCGTGACCTGCCTTTGTTGGCCTCAAATTTTCGCTCCGAACAGAGCCTGAGTGATTACCTGATTGGCGCGGATACGGTGGCGATTGCCGATATCGATACCAGGAAGCTGACACGGATTCTGCGCGACGGTGGCGCCCAGAGCGGCTGCATCATGGCAGGCGCCGAGGTCGATGAGAGTCAGGCTTTGGAGCAGGCGAGGGCGTTCGCCGGGCTCAAGGGTATGGATCTGGCCAAGGTGGTGACAACGTCGGAGCCCTATGAGTGGACCGAGGGCACCTGGCAACTGCCCGCCACAGCGGGGGACGCACCTGACCGGAGCGCGCCGGCTTACTCGGTGGTCGCCTTGGACTTTGGTGTGAAGCGCAACATCCTGCGCATTCTTGTCGATCTCGGCTGCAAGGTGACGGTGATGCCCGCGCAGTCGACGATTGATGAGGTCATGGCGCACGCCCCAGACGGGGTCTTTTTTTCTAATGGGCCTGGGGATCCCGAGCCCTGCGAGTATGCGATCACCCTCGCGCGTGAGGTGATGGATCGAGCGATTCCGCTGTTCGGTATTTGTCTTGGGCATCAGATTCTGGCGCTGGCCAGCGGGGCCCGCACCGAGAAGATGAAGTTTGGCCATCACGGTGCCAATCACCCCGTGCAAAACCTCAGCGATAACACCGTGATGGTGACCAGTCAGAACCATGGCTTCACCGTCTCCGAGCAGGATCTTCCCGACACACTAGAGGTGACCCATCGGTCCCTGTTCGATGGCACGCTGCAGGGGATCGCGCGCAAGGATGTCCCAGCCTACAGCTTCCAGGGCCATCCCGAGGCCAGTCCGGGACCTCACGATGCGGCCAATCTCTTTCAGCCCTTCATCGCGGCGATGGAGAAAACAAAGCAATGAGTGGGGAGTGCTAGAGCGTGCCGCGTCGATCTGATATCGAGAGCATTCTGATTCTGGGCGCAGGACCGATTGTCATCGGTCAGGCCTGCGAGTTTGATTACTCGGGTGCGCAAGCCTGTAAGGCCCTGCGGGAAGAGGGTTATCGCGTCATCCTGGTGAACTCCAACCCCGCCACCATCATGACCGACCCCGCCATGGCCGATGCGACCTATATCGAGCCCGTTGAGTGGCAGACGGTCGCCAGAATTATCGAGCGCGAGCGCCCCGACGCTGTTCTTCCCACCATGGGCGGACAGACCGCACTCAATTGCGCGTTGAAGCTCGCCTCAGAGGGTGTCTTGGAGAAATTTGGCGTGGAGATGATCGGCGCCACACAGGAAGCCATTGATAAAGCCGAAGATCGCGAGAAATTTGACATTGCGATGCGTCGGATCGGGCTTGAAACGCCCCGTGCTGGGCTCGCCCACAGTATGGAAGAGGCCTGGACGGTGCACGAGGAAATTGGCTTTCCCTGCATTATCAGGCCCTCGTTTACGATGGGTGGCTCCGGCGGCGGTATCGCCTACAACCGCGATGAGTTTGAAGAAATCTGTCTCAGAGGATTGGAGCTGTCGCCTACCAGCGAGTTGCTGATTGATGAGTCTCTGATCGGCTGGAAAGAATATGAGATGGAGGTTGTTCGGGATAAAAACGACAACTGCATCATTGTCTGCTCGATCGAAAATTTTGACGCCATGGGTGTTCACACCGGCGATTCGATCACGGTCGCGCCCGCCCAGACGCTGACCGACAAGGAATACCAGATCATGCGTGACGCCTCGCTGGCGGTGTTGCGCGAGATCGGCGTGGAGACGGGGGGGTCGAATGTCCAGTTTGGCCAGTGCCCTGATACCGGCCGACTGGTGGTGATTGAGATGAACCCGCGGGTCTCACGCTCATCGGCGCTGGCATCCAAGGCGACCGGTTTCCCGATCGCAACGGTGGCCGCTAAGCTGGCGGTGGGCTACACCTTGGATGAACTGGAGAACGACATCACAGGCGGCGCGACCCCCGCTTCCTTCGAACCTGCCCTAGATTACGTGGTCACCAAGATCCCGCGCTTTGCCTTTGAAAAATTTGCCACCGCAGATCCGCGACTGACCACCCAGATGAAATCGGTGGGCGAAGTGATGGCCATCGGTCGCACTTTCCAGGAATCACTGCAGAAAGCCCTGCGCGGACTTGAGGTC
>JAAEZV010000098.1 GCA_018222695.1 Gammaproteobacteria bacterium | reverse complement strand
AAAATCGAGGAGGAAGCATCGGAAGGCGATGAAACGGACGCCGACGAGATACCTCATCCCCGCTCGCCCCTGCTGAGCTTTTCCAATACGGATGTCGCCTTCCACGACGACATCATGATCGCGGGCAGCTATCACGGCTTCAATATTTACGCGCTGGGTGACGACGGCCAACCGGACCTGACCGCGTCTGTCGTGTGCCCCGGCGGGCAAGGCGACGTTTCGATCGTCGACGATTTGCTAATCATGTCCGTAGAAGAGACACGCGGCCGCGTTGACTGCGGTCTGGAGGGTGTCACAGACGAGATCAGCGAAGAGCGCTTTCGTGGCCTGCGCATTTTTGATATTTCTGATCTGACCCGGCCCAAACAAGTCGGCGCAGTGCAAACCTGCCGTGGATCTCATACACACTCGGTGGTGTCTGGGCCTGACACCGACGGCAAGCTGATTATTTACAACTCAGGCATCTCCCGCGTTCGCGATGAAGACGAACTGCCGGGATGCTTTGATGAATCACCGGGAGATGATCGCACCGCCCTGTTTCGGATTGACGTGATCGAAATACCGGTGGATAACCCGGCAGCGTCTCGCATCATCGACAGCCCGACCGTATTTGCCGACCCCGAAACCGGCGCATTGGCTGGTCTTTGGCGCGGTGGCGATCACGGTGAGGACACACAGGAGACGAGTCGCACAGATGAATGCCACGACATCACCGTCTTCCCGAGCCTGAATCTTGCCGCGGGGGCCTGCTCAGGTAACGGGATTCTGTTCGATATTACCGACCCCAGAGCACCCGAGCGCATTGATGCGGTGAGTGACTCAGGCTTCGCCTATTGGCATTCCGCGACCTTCAACAACGATGGCAGTAAGGTGCTTTTTACCGATGAGTGGGGGGGTGGCACCCGCCCAAGATGTCGAACCTACGACCCGCTCACCTGGGGCGCCGATGCCATCTATGACATCGTTGACGGCAAACTGGTCTTCCGCAGTCATTTCAAGATGCCCGCGCCGCAGGGAGAAACAGAGAACTGTGTGGCCCACAACGGGTCGATTATTCCTGTTCCCGGCCGGGATATTTTCGTGCAGGCCTGGTACCAAGGCGGACTCTCAATCATCGACTTCACCGACTCCGCCAACCCCATCGAGATCGCCTACTTTGATCGTGGTCCGATCGACGACACTGACCTTGTCACGGGCGGCTACTGGTCGACCTACTGGTATCAGGGGCGGATATATGGCACCGAGATCATTCGCGGTATCGACGTCTTCGCTCTCACGCCCAGCGAATACCTCAGCACCAATGAAATTGCCGCGGCCGAAATGGCCAATCAAGGCGGGCTGTTCAATCCGCAGCAGCAGTTTCCCGTCACCTGGCCCCCGGAGCCCGTAGTGAGCCTTGCGTATCTGGATCAGTGGCTGCGCGCCCATCCTGAGCGACATCAGACGCTGGAGTCCCTTTATGAGACACTCCATGCCGCAACCACAATATTAAAAAACAAGGGGCAGGATGCGGCGCTCGCAGCGTCGTTGGCTGACTGGGCCAATGCAACCGAGCTCTCGACCGCAACCGCGTTACGAGAAAGCTTGCGCGCGATCAGCCGCAGACTCTCGGTGGGCCCGCCCACCAGGCTGATCAGTCAGACCGCTCCCCAGGAGAATTAATGCCAGAGTCCATCACCCGGGTCGAAAGCACCGGGTTCTATGCCGGCCAGAACCGCTGGGTGGCGATCGCCGTTAAAGTCATTGTCGTCAGCCTCGTGCTATGGGCTTCACTCGCCAGCAACGCCGGCGACATTCTGATGAACATTCAGTCCGGCACCATAGGCCATTTCCGAGGCTGGTACGTCTACGCCTCTGCCACCTTCATGGTCATGAGCCTTCTGCTGGCCCTTATACCGGCTACCGGTCGAATACGCCTAGGCGCAAATGACTCCGCACCCGAGTTCAGTCGGTTTGCCTGGTTTTCAATGATGTTTGGCGCGGGAATCGGGGTCGGGATGTTGACTTATTCCACCGCCGAGCCGCTCGCGCATTTTGCCAACAACCCCGATGTCATCATGGGTACCACCACTGCTCTCGACCGAGACAATTTGGGTGCCGCCTACAAGTGGACATTACTGCACTACGGCCTCACGCCCTGGGGCTGCTACGCGATAGTGGGCATGTCGCTCGCTTACTTTGCCTATAGACGAGACATGCCACTCACTATTCGCTCACCCTTTACCGCTGTGCTTCGTCCGGAAACAGGCAGGCGAGTAGGCGCGGTGGTCGATGCGGCAGCGATTCTTGCCACCATCATCGGTATCGGGGTCACAATCGGCTACGGAGTGAATCAGCTCACGTTCGGACTGCACCAAATAACGGATTGGTCGTGGCTTGTTACCAACGGCAAACCCAGCCTCACAGCACTATCCCTCGCGGTCATTTTCCTGACGCTCGCGGCCATGCTATCTGCCCTTTCGGGTATCGGTCGCGGCATCAGATGGCTTTCCAATCTCAATATGGCGCTCTCTTGGCTACTGCTGCTGATATTTATCATTTTTGGAGCGACGGCATTCGCGGGCGACATGTTTGTTTCGGGCCTGACCGAATATGTTCGATGGCTACCCACCATGTCGGTGACAATCTGGAATGGTGGCGAGGCGGGAACACCCCAGGCACTCAGTGATTGGCAGGCCGCATGGAATATTTTTTATTGGGCATGGTGGATCGCTTTCACACCGTTTGTGGGGCTGTTTCTGGCCAGGGTGTCGCAGGGCCGAACGATTCGCGAGTACGTGGTGGGCGCCATATTGCTTCCCTCTCTGATGTGTTTCGCCTGGTTCTGCATCATTGGCGGTACCGCGCTTGATCTTGAACTTCGCGGCATTGCCAATGGCGAGATTATCGGTGCTGACCTCTCTGCACAGCTGTTTGCAACCGTCGACAGTCTCTTTAGCGCAAGCTGGGTGCTGCCGGTCTCAATCCTTTGCGTGGTGTTGCTGATTACTTATCTGGTCACCTCAGCGGATTCAGCGGTGCTGGTCATCAACACCATTGTCTCGGGTGGCGCGACAGACGGCATACACGCCAGACACATCGTACTGTGGAGCGTGTTGCTCGGGCTAGTGATTATCACCCTGCTATTTGCAGGCGGCATGGACGCCCTGCGCTCGGTGATGATTATCGGTGCGCTACCGTTTTCCGCGGTGATGCTGTTTATGCTCTGCGCGCTGGTATATGCCATGCTCGCAGACATCAAAAACTCACACTGAGGTCTTAGTGCAAGGCTCGGTGTTACTGCTCAAGCACGCGACGCCTAACAAGCCCGGATTGGGGTGGGTCACGACAAAGCTTGGAATGCCCGCATTGTGCTCGGCAAAGCGCCCTTTTGATTCAAAGCGCGAGCGGAACTGGCTGTGCCGCAGAAGCTCAACATAGCGCGGCACAATACCGCCTGCGATATACACTCCTCCGCGCGCACCCAGTGTCAACGCCAAATCCCCTGCGACCGAGCCCAACACGGCGAAAAATACAGCCATTGCCTCTACCGCCATAGTGTCGCTATGAGCTTGAGCGGCCTTGCCGATCGCTTCGGGTGTGGACAACGCAATACCGTGCCCATGGATATCACACAGTGCGCGATACAGGCCGAGGAGGCCTCCGCCACTCAACAGCCTTTCGATCGATACTCGCTCAAACTGGCCCCGCAGGTACTGGAGCACGGCGATCTCGATATCGCCAACTGGTGCAAAATCAACATGCCCGCCCTCTCCCGGCACTACCAACGGCTCACCCACTCCATCAAGTACCAAGCTGGCGACACCCGTTCCCGTCCCAGGCCCGATGGCGACCATCACGCCCCCCGCCTGCGCCTCACCGGCTCCAATTTGCACTGTGTCTTTAGGCTCCAGGAGTGGAAGGGATCGCGCCACCGCCGCAAAGTCATTGACCACACGAATGTCAGCACAACCCAGAGTCTGAGACAGCTCAATGCGGTGAAAACGCCATGCGTTATTGGTGAGCACAATCTCGTCAGCAGAAGGATTCGCCGCTACCGCAAGACAGATGCGTGCCAGCCGGCCCAGCGGTAGCTTGTGTTGCTCTATCGAAGTGCAAAGCTGGTCCATGACGTCGTCAAACGTCGGGCAGGTGTCGGCGGTATAGACGCCAATGAGTTGCGGCACCGGAGCATCCGGCTTCAGGTAGGCAAAGCGCGCGTGCGTGCCACCCATATCGGCCAGCAGCACCCAATCCGACTCAGACAATTCGGTCATTACGGGACGCTCCGATTACTACCACCACACCGTGTAAAAAAAGGCGAGGATGAGCGTGACAGTGAGCGCACTGAGATTAAACCCTTGAGTGGTGCCGAAACTGACACCTGCAGGGTCGACAAAGCCGCGTTGCGGTGATGGCCTCACTAAAGACCAAGCAATGCCAATCACCAGACACAAGCAGAACACCAAGGCCACCCTGTCCATAAATGGCAACTCGGGCCATATCAGCTTGAATAACAGTGAGAGTAAGGCCGACGCCAATGCCGAGAGTAATGCGGCCGTCGCAGTGGTTCGCGACCAAAACAAACCCAGAGCGAAGATAGCGACAATACCGGGCGTGAAAAACCCGGTGAACTCCTGAATGTACTGAAACGCCTGCTCGAAATTGCCTAGCAACGGTCTTGCCGTGAGCATCGCAATCATCATGGCAATCACCGCCACTGTGCGGCCTCTGCGCACCTGCAGGGCACCGTCATCAATACGCATCCCCAACGTCGGGGCGATATCCATGGTGAAGATTGTTGAAATGCTGTTGCACATTGAAGCCAGTGAAGAAACGATGGCTGCGAGAAGGGCGGCAAAGACCAGCCCTTTAATCCCGATGGGCAATAAGGTCATCGCAGAGGGGTAGGCCTGGTCCGGCGAAGGTAGGCCGGGGGATAGAACCGTCATGGCAATGCCGGGCAGCACGACGATCAGCGGCATGAGTAGCTTCAGGAACGCGGCGAGCGCGATCCCTTTTTGCGCCTCCGCCACGTTCTTTGCGGCCAGCGCTCTCTGGATGATGTATTGATTGAACCCCCAGTAGGACAGGTTCATCACCCACAAGCCGCCAAGCAACACCGATAGACCGGGCAGGCTGACATAGTGGGGATGATCGCGATCCAGAATCATGTGAAATTTGCCGGAGGCCTGCTCGGATAGGGACACAAAGCCCGCAATAGGTCCGGCCCCTTCGCTGATCTGGTCCAAGAGTATCCAGGAAATCATGACACCACCCATGACCAGCAAGATGACCTGAACGATGTCTGTCAGCGCAACCGCTCTCAGCCCGCCATAAAGTGAATAAGCCAGCGCAAACAGCCCCAGTGAGACCAAACCGGTGGTGAGATCTACGCCTGCGACGGTGCTCATTGCCAGGGCACCCAACCAGAGAATGGAAGTGAGATTGACCAGCGTATAGACGCCCAACCAGAATATTGCCATGACGGTTTTGACCCGCTCATCGTAACGCTGGGCCAAAAACTGGGGCATCGTATAGATACCCGTGTGCAAAAAGATGGGTAACAGGAACTTGCCCACCAGCAGTAGCGTAAACGCAGCCATCCACTCGTAAGAAGCGATCGCCAAACCAATGGCGTAGCCCGATCCAGACATACCGATAATCTGTTCTGCCGAAATATTGGCGGCAATCAGGGAGGCGCCAATCGCCCACCACGGCAATGCTCTACCAGCCAGGAAATAGCCTTGTGCGTCCTGCCGATCACCTGCGGCATCGCGAGACACCCATTGCGCCAAGGCAAACAACGCCAGCGCATAAACCGCCGCAATGGCGATGTCTATCGTCGTCAACACTGATTGAACACTCTTTCCCCAGCGATCAGGATCTCGGTACCTAGCAGCCATTGTGCCCTAATCCCGCGACGATCTGTGGCACACCGGTGACCTTCTCATCGCAAAAAGCTAGAGCCGTGTAGTACGAATCGATATGATTGAGCCCAGGGATTGAGCTGGTACTTAGGATGTCCGCAGACGCACAACCGCCCATCGACGCACAACGTCAGTCTGGCACCGGATTAGCGGGGTTGCTGGGTTCGGTCATTAATGCGGGTAAGGGCATTTTGGCGCGCCGCCGTCAGACAGCGGCTGTGGCCCCATCGGGTGACCTACTGGCCAAATGCCGGCAGTTGCTTCATCACCGCGGCGAAGCCTCGGGTCTTGCGCTGGCCTGCGAAGTCATTGCTGACTATCAGGCGCTCGATGCCGCCAACCGAACCCTCTTTTTCGAGGCGCTGGGCGATGCTTTCGATCCCGACCCTGAAGGGATCGTTGCCGCCGCC
>JAAEZV010000097.1 GCA_018222695.1 Gammaproteobacteria bacterium | reverse complement strand
AGATCTGGCCGTTGACACCATTTGGGAAGACGTACTCCCCTCCTCGGCGCCGCCCACACCCGGCCCTGCTGCTGAGGCCGATTTCTCCGAGCAGGACTCCGAAGAGGAATCCCTGCGGGACCATTTGCTTTGGCAACTCAACCTGACGCGTTTTTCAGACACCGACCGCCTGATCGCTATGGCCCTGATTGATGCCATCAACAGCGATGGCCGTCTCACGCAAACCGCAGAGGACATTCACGCCGATCTGGGCCTGAGCGACGTAGAACTCGATGAGGTGCTCGCTGTTCTGCATCGGTTACAGCACTTCGAACCGCCTGGCATTTTCGCCGCAGATTTGCGCGAGTGTCTGCTCATCCAGTTAAGACAGCTGCCAACCGATACGCCTTTTCGAGATGTGGCGGGGGCACTCGTCAGCCGTCACCTCGCGCAGTTACCCACAGCACCCCCACGCCAATTAGCCAGAAAACTCCGCGCCAGCGAGAGCGAACTCGACGGGGCGATCCAGTTGATTCGCTCGCTTGATCCAACTCCCGGCGCCTCAATCGGCAGTGAGCAGACGGAGTACGTCACACCTGACGTATTTGTCCGGCTGAGTGATGGCCGCTGGCAAGTGGAGCTGAACCCTGAAGTCGCCCCGCGACTGCGAGTGAATGATCACTATGTTGCCATGCTGAGCGATGGATCGGCTGCCGACAAAGGATATGTCAAAGAACAGTTACAAGAAGCCCGCTGGTTCATGAAAAGCCTGCAAAGCCGCAACGACACATTGCTCAAAGTCGCAGCCAAGATCGTCGAGCACCAAAAAGCCTTTCTGGAGGTCGGTGAAATCGGCATGAAACCTTTGGTACTCGCAGATATCGCAGCGGAGGTAGACCTGCACGAGTCCACCGTATCCCGCGCGACCACCAGAAAATACATGCACACCCCGCGGGGCACTTTCGAGCTGAAGTACTTCTTCTCCAGCAGAGTGACGGGCGATGAGGGGGACGACATTGCCTCCACTGCGATTAAGGCCGCGATCAAACAACTGGTCGCCCGCGAGGATATTCGAAAGCCGCTGAGCGATGCCAAATTGTGTGCGCTGCTTAAGGAGCGGGATATGCCAGTAGCTCGCAGAACGATCGCAAAGTATCGCGAACAGCTTGCAATCCCTCCCTCAAATGAACGCAAACGTCTAAACTGAATTGGCAAGAATCGGCTAAGGAGTGAGAAATGAACCTGACTATTAGTGGACACCACCTGGAAGTGACGCCAGCTATCCGGCAGCACGTAGAGGAGAAACTGGTCCCGATTGAGCGTCATGGTGACCACATAACCCGCATAGAGGTGACACTCGTTGTCGAGAAACACTTGCACAAGGCAGAGGCCAACCTTCACGTTGCGGGTGCGGATCTATTTGCCTCATCCGAGTCGGATGATATGTATGCCGCCATCGACTCGCTGGCTGACAAGCTGGATCGACAGGTGATCAAGCACAAGGAAAAACATCGGGGCCATTGATCGATGTCTGACCCAAGCGCAATGACCCTCGGCCACTTTCAGGCGCTGAGCAAGCAATCCCTGCTCAGCAAAAAGCGCGTGTTCGAGCGTGCGGCCGAGGCGATGGGCGCCGCACTAAATCTTAGTAGCGAAACTATTTATCGCGCACTGCTGGCAAGAGAAAAGCTGGGCAGCACAGCCATCGGAGAAGGGATCGCCATACCCCATTGCCGCATCAATGAATGCTCCGAGGCGGCCGGTTGCCTCGTGACCTTGCAAGAACCGATTGACTATGGGTCTGCAGACGGCCAGGACGTCGATATCATTTTCGTACTGCTGGTGCCCGAGGAAGCGACAGAAGCTCATCTGAAGTTACTGGCCGCCTTAGCGCGAAGTTTCTCAAACGCAGAAGTGCGCGACCGCGTGCGCCAGACACAAGACCCTGAGGCCCTGAAACAACTCCTGTTGAGTGGTGACGCTGCATGACACCCAAGCTCATCATCATCAGCGGCAGCTCGGGCGCTGGTAAGAGTAGCGCGCTGCGACTCCTTGAGGACGAGGGATACTACTGTGTGGACAATCTCCCACCGAGGCTGCTACCCGAGTTCTCAGAGGAGATCGTGGGTCACCCGGAATATGAACGCTTCCGGGGCGTTGCCGTCTGCGTCGATGCGCGCGCTATTAAAACCGGAGCTCAGGACAACTCTGAATTGATGTCACATCTGGCTGCGCTGCCCGATCGGCTCATTATCTTTTTGGATGCTCAACCCCACGTGCTGTTGAAGCGGTTCAGCGAAACCAGGCGCCGACACCCGCTTGCGGGACCTGACAACTCTCTACCAGAGGCGATTTCACGCGAGAGGAAGCATCTTGAGCCGATCGCGGCGAATGCGGACCTACTCATCGATACCACCGATCTCACTCCTCGAGCACTGCGGGATATGATCACCAGCCGTGTCGTTCAGCAACGAGATGGCCTCTCGGTGCTGTTCGAGTCTTTTGCTTTTAAACGTGGCGTTCCGACGGACGCCGACTTTGTCTTTGATGCCCGAGCATTGCCCAATCCCTATTGGCGAGACGAACTGCGCTCCCAGACCGGCCTCGACGCAGAAGTCATCCAGTTTCTGGAAAATGATCCGCGATGCCTTGCTTTCTTCGACAAGCTGAAAGACTTCATCGCTAGCGTTTTACGCGACTTCGACCAGTCCGATCGGAGCTATATGACGATTGCTATCGGTTGCACTGGCGGTCAGCATCGCTCTGTTTATCTGACAGAAAAGTTACATCGAGACCTCATCGCGCAGTTTCCTGCGGCGCAAATTCGCCATCGAGACCTGCAAGAGGCGAGCAGCTAAGAATGGAAAAGACGATCACGGTCATAAATCCGCTTGGCCTCCATGCCCGGCCCGCCGCGAAAGTGGTGGACTGTGCGGCCCGATTCACCAGCGACATTCGAATCAACTATCAAAATCAGGATATCGACGCGAAAAGCATCATGTCGGTACTCATGCTGGCTGCACCTTGCGGTGCAGAGCTCAGCGTGGCGATCTCTGGTCATGACGAAAACGACGCGATGATTGCGCTGGAAGCGCTTTTTGCCAGCGGGTTCGACGAGCTGGAATAAGTCACAAAGGCATTTTCGCGGGTAGATCTTCAGAGTCGGTAGCGGATAATGGCCACCTCAGAGGAGGCTCCGCTGTGAACTCACCCGCCAATTTCCCCACCAAGACAGAGCGTCTTGAACTTGCCCTGCGCTCTCGCACGCTGGGCGATGTCGCGGGTATTTTGGCTGAGATGTCACCCGGTGACGTCGCTTATTTGATCAGCTCCTCACCCCCTGACTACCGCGCGGTGCTTCTGGGCCTCCTCGAACCGGAGCAGGAGGTGCTGGTCGTCAACGAATTGCCAGACGAACTCCGCAACGCCGCGCTGGCTGACCGGGAGCCTGAGGCACTGGCCGAACTTGTCGAGCAGTTGGACGACGACGATGTCGCCGACATCCTCCATGAGTTGCCCGATGAGGTGACGGGTCAAGTGCTGGCCATCATGGATGAGCAGTACCGTCAGCGCCTTCAGAAAGTGCTGAGCTTTTCTGATGACGTTGCGGGCGGTTTGATGAGCACCGACACCATCACCATCCGCGCAGATCTGACGCTGGATGTGGTGCTGCGCTATCTCCGCCGGCATACGGAACTCCCGCCCAATACCGACAGCCTGATCGTGGTGAACCGCAACGATCGGTTTGTGGGACTGCTGGCAATCGGCACCGTGCTGGTGTCCGATCCCGCCGTCTCGGTGCGGGAGATGATGATCACTGATCAGGAGGCCATTGCCGCCGATACTCCCGCGACCGAGGTGGCGCGACGATTTGAGCGAAATGACTGGATTTCTGCCCCGGTGATCGATGACGACGGCAAGCTGCTTGGGCGGATTACGATCGACGACGTGGTGGATGTCATCAGAGAGGAGGCGGATCATTCCCTGACTTCGCTTGCCGGCCTGGCAGAGGAAGATACATTTGCGACGGTATGGCAGTCAGCGCCGCGGCGCGCCGTCTGGCTGGGCGTCAATCTGGGTACCGCTTTGCTGGCCTCCTCGGTGATCAACCTATTTCAAGACACCATTGAGAAAGTGGTCGCGCTGGCAGTGCTGATGCCGATCGTGGCCTCCATGGGAGGTATAGCGGGCACACAGAGCCTGACGATCCTGATTCGCGCTATGGCGATGGGTCAAATCAATCATCGCAACGAGTTGTGGCTTATCGGCCGCGAATCGCTGGTGGGGCTCCTCAATGGACTGCTCTGGGCCGCCGTGATTGCCGCTGCCGCGTCGCTGTGGTTCGGCGACCCGATGCTTGGCGTCATTATTGCCTGCGCCATGTTGATCAATTTAGTCACGGCGGGCGTGACGGGCGCGGGTCTCCCTATCGTGCTACGTAAACTGCAAATTGACCCTGCGTTGGCGGGTGGCGTCCTGGTCACCACCGTTACCGATGTGATGGGTTTTCTGGCTTTCCTCGGACTCGCCACCGCATTTTATGCGTGATGGCACCAGATCATGACCGACTCAAATAACAGCGAAACGGATGACCTGCGACCCAGCAAGAGTGAGCGCAAGCGTCAGATGCTTGCGCTACAGGAAATGGGCGAGCGGCTGGTTTCGCTGTCTCGCTCGGACCTCGATCGAATCAATATTGCAGATGAGCGGCTCAAAGAAGCGGTAGAGATCGCCCGCGGCATCACCGCCCGCGGCGGCCTCAAACGGCAGCTACAGTTTATCGGCAAACTGATGCGCTCAACGGACACTGCACCCATCGAGACGGGTCTCGCGATGCTCGATCAGCAAGATGCGATATCCACAGCAGGTTTTCATCGCGTCGAGGCGGCTCGGAATCGCTTGCGTGATGAGGGTGACGCGGCACTTGGAGATATCCTCGCCATCTGGCCTGCCGCTGAGGCGTCCCTGCTGCGCCAATGGATTCGCCAACACCCCAAAGAAATCCAGCGCGGCAATGAGAAAGCACACGCGAGAAAGCTTTTTCGCTATCTGTCAGAGCTCGACGCCGCAGCATCAATCGCCGATTAATCTTCGGCCCGCTGATCGCCCACCTCGGGAAGCCGGGACGTCGCATCAAACACGCGCTCAAACGCTACCTCAGGGTTATCAAGATCGCCGCTCACAGCATAAACACCACTCGATAACTGATTAACCTGATCCTCAAAAACTTTACTAATCAGATAAGTGCCCGCAGCTACGGGTAATCCCCCGGCAAGCGCTGCCACCCAGGGAATATTTTCGACCAGCGGTAGCGTCACCACCAACTCGCCGTCCAGCGTCTCGGCAACAAGGTCGATATCGCTGCTGAAAGTAAAGTATCCGCCAGACCCTTCGATGGAAAATTCAGGGATGCGCAAATCCCCCTGAGAAAGTTTGAAGCTGCGCCCAGCGCTATCGAATGTCACACCCGGATCGAATAGCTGATTCATATTGGCACGACGAAACAAACCCGAAAGATTCAGCAAACTCAGCAAACGGAGGGCCCCGGTCGCCTCCGCATTGGCCGTAACAAACGATCCGGTCTCCATCTCCAATTCCATATCACCGCTCATCGCGGTCAACTCAAAATCGGCGGGACTGCCCGGCCATTGCCACTCAGCATCCAGCCTGCCGCGCTCGGTTTCTACCAGTGGGGCGACGCCGACCAAGGTGAGAGATGTGGCCACATCTTGGAGCTCTGCTGCAAGTGAGAGCGTGGTCGATTCGCCCTCCTCGCTGGACTGCCAGATCATTCGGGTTTTTGGCAGCCAATTGATGCCGAGAAAATTGCCCGTCACCTCTCTGAACTGCCAACCCTCGCCCCCCACGTAATCGATTGTCAGATCTAGGTCACCCAATTTGGTATCGGCCCGATGGATTCCCTCAACAGACACATGAAGTTGGCGCATCCAGGCTCCCAGCGCGCCTTGAGGGTCGGGCGGCGCGGCGCGCTCAGCCCACTGTCCGCTCACCTGCGGCAGGCCCTGGAGGTCCAGATACTCAATTCGCAGCTCACGCTCCAGACTGGCCTGCAACGCCGCCGCCGAGTCCGATACCGGAGCACTGGTGAACTGTTGAAGTTGCCCGCGAAGCCAGGGCAGCTCAAAACCCGCATACAACGTTTCACCCTCCAGATTGGCGTTGAGTGACAAGTCGCCCAGTTCTTCACCACGCCACAACAGCCGCCCGATCTTCAGTGCATCAATCGTTACCGTCGGGCCAGTCGGCCCTGCCTCCATCGAGAAGAGTGCGAGCGTGTCCTGCCAGTCTGAAGGATCGAGAGACGGTAAAAACCCGGTCACGCGCAACCCGGGTTCGGGTGCTAAAAGCGGCCATTGCTGTGGTCGGGTTCTAGGG
>JAAEZV010000096.1 GCA_018222695.1 Gammaproteobacteria bacterium | reverse complement strand
GCCTCACCTAGCGTGCAGCCGTAGCGTGGGCGATGCTGCGCCGTCACGGTTTGGCCCAGCATATGTGCCGCAACTTGTCGCTTGTTGGTGTCGAGTTCGTAGTCGAGTAATTGCGCAAGCGGTCCGACGGTAGCGAGGCGCGGCAGTACATCTGTCTCGACAACAAACTGCTCCGGTAGTCGCGCAACAAATATACCAGAACAGATTTGTTTGGCGGCATAGCCCGCGCCAATTGCGCCCGCCTGCAGGGCGAGGCGGAGGGCCATTGCGACACCGATCATCACGGCTAAACCGGCAATCCAAATCGTTGCGCGTTTCATCACGGTTGCCCGCCTGGTTGTGTGTGGCCGCGAAGGCTGGAGCAGAAGCAGCCGTATGTCCAGTCCAAGCCAAAAAGAGAAAAGTGGCTTATTGCCCACACAAGACGGGCCAGAATTCATATCTCTGTCATGTTGTGCGGCCTATACTGTCACATCGCATCAACCATTTTCTGAGGGATACCCGATGGATGTCATTGGGTCCTACGGGACAATTCTATTAGTGCTGGCCTGCGGCTTTGGTCTGTTCATGGCCTGGGGTATCGGCGCCAACGACGTGGCTAACGCCATGGGCACGTCTGTGGGCGCCCGCGCACTCACTTTAAAGCAGGCGATTTTGGTGGCCGCGATCTTCGAATTTACCGGCGCTTACCTTGCGGGGGGCGAAGTAACGTCCACAATTCGCAAAGGGATAGTTGACCCCGCCCTGATGAGCGACACGCCAGAGCTCTTGGTTTACGGGATGCTTTCCGCGCTGTTGGCCGCAGGGACCTGGTTATATATCGCGAGCCTGAACGGGTGGCCGGTTTCCACCACCCACTCGATCGTGGGTGCGATTGTGGGGTTCGCGGCCGTCGGGATATCCGTCGACGCAGTGGATTGGGGCCAGGTCGGCACGATTGCCGCCAGTTGGGTGGTATCGCCACTGCTGGCAGGCAGTATCGCGTTTGCCCTCTTTGTCTCTGTGCGCTCACTCATTCTGGATCAGGAAGACCCCTTTATTCGGGCGCGGCGCTATGTGCCGGTCTACATGTGGTTGGTAGGCTTCATGATCTCTATGGTCACCCTGACCAAAGGGCTCAAGCATGTCGGCCTCGACGCCGACCTGGGCTTTGGTTCGAACTTTGCCAATGCACTGGTGCTCTCGGCAGGCATCGGTGTGCTGGTCGCATTAGTCGGAGCTGTGTTGCTGAGTCGTATTCGCTCCAGTGGCGAAGATGAAAACTCGATCGAAAACGTCGAGCGGGTATTCGGCATTTTGATGATTTTCACCGCCTGTGCAATGGCTTTCGCTCATGGTTCCAATGATGTGGCCAACGCGGTCGGGCCATTGGCGGCAGTGGTCAGTACCGTTCAATCGGGTGGCGCCATCGGGGCGACTAGCGTGATGCCCTGGTGGGTATTGGCTGTGGGTGCCGTTGGCATTGTGTTTGGTTTGTCTACCTATGGCTGGCGTGTGATTCAGACCATTGGCCGCAAGATTACGGAATTGACCCCCAGCCGCGGTTTCGCTGCGGAGTTGGCGGCAGCGACGACCGTCGTGTTGGCATCCGCCACCGGCTTGCCGATTTCAACGACTCATACGCTAGTGGGGGCGGTGCTGGGCGTGGGACTCGCACGCGGTGTCGAGGCACTGCACCTTCCTACTATTTGGGCGATTGTGTCGTCCTGGGTGGTGACATTACCCGCCGGTGCCGGTCTGGCCATTGTCTTTTTTTACATTTTACGGTCGATCTTTGGTTAGTAAGGTATAACCCGCTAAAGTCAAAGCAAGGAGCTTGGTGTTATGGCGGTCAAACCCGCAATCTCTGAAGTCATTAGTAACTCGCCACTCGCATTACTCGAGCGGCATGCTGGTGTCTGCGTGGATTGTGTGGAGCGCCTGCCGTTGTACTTTGAAGAAGCTCAAGCGGGGCGCTGGGGCCGCGCGGGCGAGGTGCGAGAAGACATCTGCCGATTTGAGGGTTTGGCAGATGAACTCAAGCAGGATGTTCGCAGCAACTTGCCCCGTGGACTGTGGATGTCTGTCTCCCGGGCAGACCTGCTTGAACTGGTGCGTGTTCAGGACAAGATGGCCAACGGCGTCAAAGAAGTATCGGGTATCTCATTGGGCCGTCAATTGGCTTTTCCTGCGCCACTAACGGGTGACGTCAGCGCGTTCATAGACGTTGTCATTGATGTGAGCCGTACCGTTGTAAAAATTATCGGTGCCACGCGAGAGCTGTCTCGCTCGGCTTTTGGCACCCGTCAGACCAACGTCATCCTCGATTTTGTCTCGCAGGTCGAGGCAGGAGAGCGCCGCAGCGACGATCTCCAAGCGGCACTGCGTGCCAGGTTACGGGATTGCGAGGCTGAGCTGTCGCCGGTCGACGCCATCTTCCTCTATCAGTTGCTGGCCGGCATCGGCGACATTGCCGACAATGCAGAGAAGGTGGCGCACCGCGCCCAAATTATCGCCACGAGCTGATGACTTTTGGTTTCCCAGCGATAGCCCCCGAGAAATGCAGCGCCAGCGAACAACGCTCTGATTAGTCGATCCTTGTGAAACTCAGACCGATTTTCTGGTAGCCATGAGACGCGAAGCTGGGTAGGTGTGAGAGGTCACTCTCTGACTCATCCAGCTTGATGTCGCCAAGCCGCCCCAGTAGTTCTTCAAACGCAATCTTGGCCTCAAGCCTTGCGAGTTCTGCGCCCGCACAGAAGTGGGGACCAAAGCCAAAGCCCATGTGTGGCTTGGTGGTCGGACGGTCGATGTCAAACTGCTCCGGATTGGGGAACACCTCTGGGTCCCAGTTGGCGCCAGCCCACATCGGGATCACCATCTCGCCGGCTTTTACCTCAACGCCCTCAATACGGTCATCTTGAGTGGCGCGGCGGTAGGTGCACTGGATGGGCGGGTCCCAGCGCAGCGCCTCTTCGACCATGGCTGGGATATCGCCGGGGTTGCTGCGCAGCCGGTTCATCAGCGCGTCATCATTGAGCAGCACCAGCACGGCATTGCCGATGAGATTGGTCGTGGTTTCATGCCCCGCGAGCAGGATCTGGTCGATGATGGGCAGCAGCTCTTCGGTGGTCAGTGGCGGCTCGCCATCTACCTCGGTATTCACCATGATGCTGAGCAGATCGTCTGTTGGCTCGCGGCGTCGATCTTCAATTCTGGGCACAAAATAGTCATGGAGTTCGACCACGGCGTGGGCGACTTCGCGCCGTCGCTCATGACTCAGCAGATCGATGTTGCCTGAGATCATCAGGTCGCCCCAGTGCTTGAAGGTCCAGATATCGGCGCGATCCACGCCGAGAATGTCGGCGATCACCGTTACGGGCAGTGGCACCGCGAATTCGGGGATCAGATCGACAGACCCCCGGTCGATAAACGCATCGATCAGCTCGGTGGTGATCTCACGTATTTGTGGCTCCAACGCGCGCACACTGCGGGGGCTCAGTGCTTTGCTGATCAGCTTGCGATGCCGGGTGTGTTCGGGTGGGTCGGCAGTGAACAGCGCGTTCACGATGGGGTGTGCGTTGGACAGTATCTCCTCGACATCGTCCTGCACGGGTTCGCTATTGATGCCCATGTGCCGCGGGCCGCGGTCATCCTCGGTGATGGCAGACGAGTACACGCCGGTATTCTTGGCAAGCGCCGCGAGGGTGTCATACCCCGCGACAATGGTGCCGATGTTAGGGTCGCGCCCCACGCCACCCGCCTCATGGAGCGAGGCATAAGCCTTGTACGGACACTCGATGTGCCCGCTGTCCGCCAGATTCATTTCAGGCGTGGTGTCTTCAGCCATGGGTATCCCTGCCGTACCGATATCGACTGCAGTATAGCCATGGCTCACCGATGTTGGGCAACTCCTGTAAGGAGTGAGAGAGCGCTCAGTTCACCGCGCTGAGGGGAAAGGCAACCGGCACAATGATTTCGTTGCGGCGCATGAAGGGCAGGGTCCAGGGTGGGTTGTACTGGTTGAGCGTGGGCTCGCCAGTGATATCGATGCCTTCCGAAATCAGAAAGCCCCGCAACTGCTGCCACTTTTCATCCGCCTTTTCTGCCGAGGCCCAGCCGCTGAACTGAATCACCGCGGCGGTGTAGGCCGGTGCTTCCCTAAATGACACCCGCTGATCCTCCGGTGCGGGGAGATCCTCGAGGGCATATTCGGCGGGCATCATAAAGGCCATTTCTTTCTCGCCGGCCATGCTCTGTTGCACGGGCGCGGTCATGGCGATTTTTTGTTCCTCTGCGTTACCGCCGAAGATATAACCTGCCAGCACTCTGAAGCCGCTGTCGGAATCCTCTGCCATACCCGTGACCGCCATCACTCTCGGCGCATACGCCCGGATCTCGATCTGCTCGGTCTCCCAGGCCTTTTCCACCTGATAAACGGGTTCCTCGATGGCGATAGCTTGGCTAGCCATCAGAGATGTGACGAGAGAGATGTATAGCGTTCGGATATGACTGAAATGTCGCAGCTGTGGCATTGGTGCGTCCTTTCACACATGAGCATAGTGTGAATACGCGCACGCTTGGTGGTGGATCAGCGCTTTTGGCGATGAATCAGTTGGGGAAGATAAAGAGAGTCATTTGGCTGCAGCGATCGCTTCTATTTCGATCATCAGCTCGGGCAATGCCAAGGAGTTCACTTCGACAATGGTGTCGGCGGGATAGGGTTCTGTGAACCATTTCTCCCGCAGCGCCACGATCTTGTCAAAGTGAGACATGTCGGTCAGATAAATCGTCACTTTAATCACTTGGGATAAATCTGATCCGCCGGCCCGAAGGGTTCTGCCCAATGATTCGAACGTTGCCTCAGCCTGCGCGTCAAAGTCGCCGATACCAACCAGTTCCCCGGACTCGCTGATAGCGGCGTGCCCTGACAAATAGAGCATGCCATGCGCCTTGAAGCCGGGCGATATCCGGTAGGCCGCTAGCGGATCAGGGTCAAGCTGGATCGGTTCGATAGACACTTTTATGTTGCCAACACGGCGCTGGGTGTCGAGCGCGCCAGTGTCCACTCTTCCTCGGTCATTTCGGCTTCGATATCACCAAATAGTGGGGTAGACAGGTATCGCTCCCCGGTGTCGGGCAGCATGCACAAGATCACAGAGCCCGGCGCGGCGCGCTGCGCCACATCCAGTGCCGCGGCAAACGTGGCACCGCAGGAGATACCGCAAAAGATGCCTTCTTTTTGCGCCAGCGCTTGCGCGGTGGCAAACGAGGTATCCGCCGACACCGGGACCACTTCGTCGATATAACCCTTGTCGATGGATTCCTGAGCGACCAGCGGAATGAAATCGGGTGTCCAGCCCTGAATCATGTGAGGTGCCCAGGCGGGGTGGCTGCCACTGGCAGAACCATCCTCCCGGCGCTCCTGCGCCCGACCATCAGACAGCAGCGCCGCACCATCGGGCTCAGTGGTAATGATCCTAGTTCCCGGTCGCTCCGCACGAAGCACACGGGCCACACCTGTCATGGTGCCACCGGTGCCATAACCCGAGACGAAGTAATCGAGCTGCTCGCCCTCGAAGGCATCCATGATCTCGCGCGCTGTGGTGCGCTCGTGGATATCGGCATTGGCGGGGTTTTCAAATTGTCGTGCCATAAACCAGCCATTGGCTTCCGCCAGCTCCCGGCACTTGGTGACCATGCCCATGCCTTTCTCTTCTTTGGGCGTCAGAATGACCTTGGCACCCAGAAAGCGCATCAGTTTGCGGCGCTCAACCGAGAACGTCTCCACCATCACCGAGACAAATGGGTAGCCCTTTGCCGCGCACACCATTGCCAGCCCAATACCGGTGTTACCGGAGGTCGCCTCGATCACGGTCTGCCCCGGCTTTAACTCACCTGAGGCTTCTGCCGTCTCGATGATGCCCATGGCCAGTCGGTCTTTGACGGACCCTAGGGGGTTAAAGGCCTCGATCTTTGCCCACATGGTCACGTGATCCGGGGCAAGGTGATTGATTTTGACGATGGGTGTGTCACCCACGGTCTCGACGATGTTCTGAAATTTACCGCGCATCATTCTTCTCCTGCGGATGTTGTTAAATAGTGAGTTGAAGTAAAGGCTTCTATGCTCATTGGTGCGGCACGCAGAAAACCTTGCTGAAGGTATATGTCCATATCCAGGAGTACCTCTTCTTCTTCCTTTGTTTCTACACCCTCAGCAACCAGCAGTATGTCTAGATCAGATGCCATTTGCCTAAGATTTCGCAACAAGATTTGTCCTTTCGTGTCTTGGTCTAAGCCTGATATCAGCTGGATGTCTAACTTGAGGACACTGATATTCCACATTCTGAGTCTGTTGAGGTTACTCAGGCCACTGCCAAAGTCATCCAGCGCGAACTTGACACCTGGAGCCAGCGACTGA
>JAAEZV010000095.1 GCA_018222695.1 Gammaproteobacteria bacterium | reverse complement strand
CTGCAGCCTCGCTAAAGGCGGCATCATCGCTGCGCAGGGCCCCGCACTGCGCAGCGATGATGCCGCCTTTAGCGAGGCTGCAGAACAGATTTATAACGAGGAAATTGCGCCGGCACTCAATCGCTTCGCCGACTTTATCGAGAACGAGTACCTTGGCGAGGCCCGCGAGACACTGGCGGTGTCAGGCAACCCCAACGGTGAGGCCTGCTACCCCGCATTGGTGCGCGGCTTTGTCACCGTCGGCGTGCCCGCTGAAGAGATCCACGCCGTGGGTCTCGAACAGGTCGCCGAAATACGTGAAGAAATTCAGGTCACACTGGATGAGCACTTTGGTGGCGGCGACGTATCGGAATTCCTGCGCAGGGTGAACGAAGACCCGGCCTTTACCTTTGATACCGAAGAGGCCGTGCTTCAGTACTCCACCGACGCCCTCGATGCCGTAAAAGCCGCCATGCCCTATGCCTTTGGCGTGCTACCCAAGGCCGATGTGCTGGTCAAACCCTACCCCGAGTTCGCCGAGAGCGGCTCAGGCGAGTATCACTCCTCTTCGGAAGACGGCTCCCGTCCGGGCATTTTCTATATTGCGGTGGCCGACCCCACCGGCCGCTCGATCTCAAACCAGCTGGCCACGCTGCACCACGAGACCTTCCCGGGGCATCACCTGCAGGGCGCGATTGCGCTGGAGCTGGGCGATCAACAGCACCCCTTGGCGCGCTATTTGTGGAACTCGGGCTACGGCGAGGGCTGGGCACTGTATTCAGAGCGCCTCGCCGATGAGCTGGGGCTCTACCCCACGCCGCTCGATCGCATCGGGCTCTACTCCGATCAAATCGCGCGCGCCTCGCGGCTGGTGATGGACAGTGGCCTACATACCCTGGGCTGGACTCGGCAACAAACCGTGGACTACATGATGGCGAATTCGGGCTGGGCGCCAGTGGATATCCAAAACGAGATCGACCGCTACATCTCGTGGCCCGCTCAGGCGACCTCCTACATGCTTGGCATGATCGAGATCCGCCGGCTGCGCACGCTGGCCGAGGAAACATTGGGCGATAACTTTGACCTGCGCGGCTTCCACGACCGCGTGGTCGGTATGGGCAGTATCACGCTACCCATGCTCGAAGAATCGATCGAGGTGTGGATTGCCGAGCAGCAGGCCGGCGGCTAATTCGTATCGAGCAGCACCGGCTGACTGCGGGGCGGCCGGAACCACAACTGCCCCAGCTGTCGAAGTGATCGCGCCTGAAAAGAGTCTTTGAACAATCGCACCCACTCGGCGAAGGCAATCCGCAGCGGGTTGTAGGTGTTGATATTGGTCAGTAGCCCGTAGCGCACCGGCGCCACCTCGGGCTCGAAGGTGCCAAACAGCCGATCCCACACAATAAACACGTTGCCGTAATTGCGATCGACATACTCGGGGTTCGAGCCATGGTGCGCGCGATGGTGTGACGGCGTGACCAACAGCCACTCCAGCGGCCCCCACAGTTTTTTGACCACCTCGGTATGCGTCCAGAAACCGTAAATTGTCGCCACCGCGCCTGCGCTGGCGACCAGTAGGGGGTGAAAACCGAGCAGCGGCAGCGGCCAGTAAAACAGCGCCCGGGTAAAGGGGCCGGTGGGCGACTGCCTGAGTGCGGTGCCCAAATTCATGTGCTCGCTCGAGTGATGCACGACGTGCGCACACCACATAAACCGCACCCGGTGTTGGGCGCGGTGATACCAATAAAAAACAAAGTCGATCACCACGAAGGTGAAGATCCAGCCCCACACCGTGTTGGGCACGTCAAACACACGAAACTGATAGAGGAAAAAGTGCAGGCTGATGAGCGCGCCACCGGTACCAAGGCGCACAACGCTGTTGATGCCCAGCTGCGACATCGAACCAGCAAAGTCTTTGAGCGCGTACACCCCGCCTCC
Source organism: Gammaproteobacteria bacterium (assembly GCA_018222695.1). Classification (GTDB taxonomy): domain Bacteria; phylum Pseudomonadota; class Gammaproteobacteria; order Pseudomonadales; family Halieaceae; genus Luminiphilus. Next base: position 4,500 of record JAAEZV010000095.1, on the reverse strand, counting down.
CTGAAGCGAGGTGAAGACCACCTCTGCCAAGATCAGAAACGCAAAGACGGGCAGTGCCATGAAGATGAGATCCATGACGGGAGTGTAACGAAGTTCCAGAGACAGTTTAGGTAGGCGTATTAATGACTTTTAGGCCACCGCTTTTTTGCGCCGTTGGGTTGGCGAAAGCGTTAGTTTTTAAAACGCTTCCAGGTGCCACCGTACTGATAGCTGTCGGGGCGCTCCGCCTTCAGGCGCTCGGTGCAGCGCCGACAGTAAAACTTCCAGTTCTTGAGCCGATTGGACCGGCACCGATACAAGGTCGGCGTCTGGGCCGAGCAGGAGTCACAGGTTTTGGTTCTTTCTCGCACAGCTACAGCACTATCGGACTTGGGGAATGAGCGGTTCAGATCTCAGCTATCAGTGAGCGGCGCAATGGTAACGTATGAAGCCAGAAGCGCGGTAATCGCCCTATCCATGTCGGCTACAGATTCAAAGTCCTCCCCAGCCATACCAAAAAGGGCCATAAACATCGGCATACCCTCTGCCGACTTAACGAAGCTGAACGCTGACTCTGCTTTGTAGAGAGCGTCCCAGTAATGACGCACCCGCGACCAAAACGCGCCCGTATTTTGCCAATACTCGTCACCAGCGCTAAAGTCATAGTCGAGCACACGATCGTAGCGGGACAAGCCAGCTTCTCTTGCCAGATAAGGCTGCGAGCTCGAAGGTCGATTGTTCTCATCCAGCACCAACTTCAAAGCATCCTCTTCCTGCGTCCAACCTGCTGGCGTAATAGTGATGCGGTGCGAACCGTACAGTGCTTGGTAGTCATCGCGGACGCTGAACTCGCGCCTGGGAAGCGGCCTACGCCGATCATCTGACTGCCAGTACGACACACCTGATGCGTGAGTCCAACGCCCTACCGCTTCATACCGCGGCGAGTCGTCCACCTGATAGACCGTCTGGGTCCAGGCGCCCTTGCGGCTGGCTGGGTCAAGTGCTCGGCGAACAAAGGCGCCACGCCCCTGAAAAGCGTGTACTTCTGCGTCCTCGTATTGCCAATCTTGCCGCCAGTGCTTGACGACCATGGCCTCAGACTCAAAACCGTCCGCATCCAAAAAGTGCATCACGATAATGTGTTGCAAACTGACAAAGTCTGGCTCATTGGCTACCACATAGACCCGCTCGGTGCCCCAGCTTTGATAAGGCGCTCTGGGCTGATAACCCTCGGTGAAACCGATCGTCTCAATAAAATCAAAGCTGGTGCGGTAATCACCCGCCATGGCCAGAATGGCGCGGCGGTCGCGCTCCCTGTCATCGAGGCCGGCGGCCTGCAGGCCAGCAAACGCCTCCGATGTCCGCGTATCCAACTGCACCTCCGGCCCCGAGGTCGTGCCGCCGCGCGGCTTCATGCTGTCCGATTCAGCAAACATCCAAGAGAACGTGTACTGCCTTGGTGGTGTTTGATCACTGACCGCGACACTGTCGTAGCCTTTCGCCGAACCGGCCACCAGCATCACACTGATCGCGCATTGGGCAACAAGGCTTTGCATCGATTGTCTGTTCATTGAAGTGAGTCCTGAACCACGGAGTGGTCTGCGATGCCGAAACGCTAACGCATCTCATACGTCAAAAAAATGAAGTCGTATCGCTCGGCTCCAGCGATTTTCCGAGCGTTAGTGAGCGATCTCTCGAGGGTTCTTAATGTAGCGGGCCATGGCCAGCTGGGCCGCAGCAGGTACTTGCTGGGGTATCTCGTGCAGTGTGAGTAAATGATTACAGGCGTGCATTGCCTCGCGGCGCAGTCCCTTGCTCTCCATCACCCGAGAGAGAGTATGTGCGGTAGACGTCACGACCTCAGATGCGAGCCCGATATCATTCCGCTGTTTGAGGCAAACGTGCAGTACAGAAGTGCTGTCTGCCAGCACACTGATGGCGTCGCCGGTAACCTCGTGCTCGCGGAAAAACAACTTGCCAGCAATGAAGGCCTTGACCAACTGAGGCTCTGCGCTCTCAAGCTGACCCTGCTCGCTGAGCGCAATGCCAGACCGCAGGCAGCCCAACCACACCCTGGCGTTGAACAGACCGCAACCGCGCATCGCCTGCCAGTGCTTATCGCAAAAGCCACACTCATGATCATCATTGGAGGCTTTAGGCGCCCTCACGCTGGCACCCCTGCCTGAGATAAAACAATCGCCAACACAGTCAACACCGGCAAAGCGGACACCAACAGATAAACCAGTCCCGCCCAGAATTGCTTTTGTTTGTGCACGAAGACCCCCATAAATCGCACCTGAGAGGGCAGTGTAATCTAAATGATAATGATTATCAAATGCATTAAAAAGTCGCTGGCCTTATTGCTGGGCTAGCCCCAAAGCGCCGACGCTGGAGCGCTGATCTCGCCGCGGTGAATAAACAACCCAGGCTCTATATCGGTCCGCTGCCACATCGGCCCATCGAGATCGACGAAATCAGCGCCTTGCGCTGCCACCAAAGCGGGTGCCATGGCAAGTGAGGACCCCAGCATGTTGCCCACCATGATCAACTTCTTGTTCCGCTGACACCACTCACGAATGGCCAGCGCGTCGGTCAGGCCGCCGCATTTGTCGAGCTTGATGTTGATTGCGTCGTAGCGGTCTGCCACCGCTTCAAGTTCGGCACTGCTCTGGCAGGATTCGTCGGCACAGAGTGGCACTGGATAGCGCAGATTCTCTAATAAAGCGTCTTGCCCTCTGGGTAATGGCTGCTCTAAAAGCGCAACCTCAAAGCAGGCCAATCCATCCCCCACTGCCATCATCAACTCCGGCGTCCAACTGCCGTTGGCATCAATGACCAGTTGCGCGTCTGGGCGCGCCTCGCGAACAGCCTGTAAACAATCAAGTGGCGCCTGCGCATTTAATTTGAGTTTGAGTCGCTTCAGATCGGGCACCTCATGAGCTCGTCGCGCCATCGCGTCGGGATCATCGAGTGAGAGCGTAAATAGCGTCTGCAGCGGCGCCATCGGGATACCCGTCAGCGCGGCAATACCACCTGCCGTCCGTTTGGCCTGTAAATCCCACAGCGCGCAGTCCAGACCGTTGCGGCTGCCGCCGGGCGGTAGCAACGTGTGCACTGCCTCTCGGTCTAACTGCTCGATCGCTAGGGGATCTAGCGCTGCGAGCTCAGCCTGCAGGCTCGCAACAGTCTCACCAAAGTAGTCCACGCCCATGGTTTCGGCTCGGCCCTCGAGGCCCTCGTGTTCAAGCATGACGTGCAAAACATCAATGTGGTTCACGGTCTCTCCCGCCGTGACAAAAGGCGCGACCATGTCCCAACGCTGCGACGTCAGGGTGAGTTTCATCGTGTCTTCACTTTAACGAGAGCAACCTTACGCATGCCCTCTGCCCCAATCTCAGGCGCCATGGGAGGAGGCACGCTACGGCAGCGCATCGAGAATGGAGTCAAGCGCATGGCGCATGGGGTCGACACAAGGCAGACCCGTTAGAGTGCTGGCGTCTCTGCAGGCACTCAGCGCTTCGGTGTCACTGAGGCCCTGAGTATTCAGGCCAATGCCAACAATACTCGACTGCCTGTTGGTGACCCGGGCGACCTGTTCATACTGGGCAATGCACTCGCGTAAATCAGGCACGGGGTAGTCCTCGTACTCATCGATCACGGTGCGTCCAACGGCGTGGCAGAGCACCATTGCATCGGGCTGGCTCCCATGGAGTAACCCGAGGGTGACCGCGGCATAGGCCGGGTGAAAGAGCGAGCCCTGCCCTTCAATCACATCCCAGTGATCGGGCGCGGCATCGGGCGTGAGTATCTCGGCCGCCCCTGATAAAAAGTCGGATACTACCGCGTCCATCGGAATGCCCCCGCCGGCAATCAAAATACCGGTCTGGCCCGTGGCCCGAAACGTGGCAGCAACCCCCCGCGCCTCCAATGCTTTGTGGAGCGCGAGCGCGGAATACTTTTTACCCACACAGCAGTCAGTGCCCACCATTAACAGTCGGTTGCCGGATCGCCGCCGGCCGCTGGCGATCGGTACCGATGCAGGCGGCACGCGCACATCGATAAGTTGCTGCCCTGATGCGGCGGCGGCGTCCACGAGCTCTGGCGCCTCGCTCAGTTTGCGGTGTAAACCACTAACCACAGAGAGTCCGGCGCGCAGTGCTTCACCGAGCGCAGCGACCCACTCGGCTTTCAACGCGCCACCCGAGGGTGCCACGCCAATCACCACGCTTTGGGCCCCCGTGGCTGCTGCCGCACTGAAGTCCATCTCGGGCAGGCCGAGATCTACAGCGCAACCGGGTAATCGATATTGCCCAACGCAGCGGTCGGGCCGCCAGTCGCGCAAACCCATCGCGGTTTTGGCATCCAGAGGGTTACTGACATCCCCCAGAAACAGCAGATAAGGCGAGGGGATTTCGATCACGGCTGTGCGCTGGTTCGGCGAATCACACGGCCGGGAAAGGCCTCGCTCACTGTGCCATCATGCAACACCCGCTCCCCCGTCACCCACACGCTGTGGATGCC
>JAAEZV010000094.1 GCA_018222695.1 Gammaproteobacteria bacterium | reverse complement strand
GCCAATGAGTCCCAGTGCGTACACATCATCCGCTGGATGCGGCTCAGTATTGCCCACCAGCATCTCGATCGAGGCGAAACGGCGTGTCAATGCGCCGAGACGGCCCGCGTCATATTGATCCGCTTGCTCCGCCTCCTGGGTCAAGCGCGCAATACCGAAGTCGAGCACCTTGACCCGCCCCGAGTCGGTGACGAAGACGTTATCCGGCTTCAGATCGCAGTGCACCACGCCCTGACTGTGGGCGTAGGCCAAGCCCTCGGCAAACTGCCGAACCAAATCGGATCGATCAAACGCCTTGCCGGTGCGCTGCTCCAGACGATCCAGTCGCGAGAGAGGCTCTCCGTCCAACAGTTCCATGGTCATAAAGACCCGATCACCATCCCGATCGAAATCGAACACCGTGACCACATTGGGGTGCGCCAGCTGCTGGGTTTTCCGCGCCTCGCGCTGCAGCGACACCAGAGCATCGGGGTGCTCACTGAACGCCGCACTCAAAAATTTGATCGCAACGCGACTGTTGGGGTCATCGGCCTCGGCCCGCCGCAAATCGATCGCGGTAAACACCGTGCCCATCCCGCCAGCACCCAACTGCTCAAGAAGCACGAAACGGTCCCGAATCAGCAACCCCTCTTCGCGCGCCCTTGCTACCAGCAGCTCGAGGTTTTCACCCCCTCCGTCGGTCACGATGGATGCCGTCAATGAGCCTTGTTGGATACGCCCCGCCACCTCGGTGACGAAGACCTCTGTTGCATCGGCAGAGATCCGGGTCAGATCCTCTGAGGGATCACTCACTGACTGGCCTCCAGCGCCTCTGACAGCCGCACGACGGGGATGACTTTAAGACCCTTAATCGCCTTTTTCGGTGCGTTGCCCTTGGGCACAATCGCGAGTTTGAAGCCGTGTTTTGCTGCCTCGGCGAGCCTCTCCTGCCCACTGGCCACAGGTCGAATTTCCCCGGACAAACCCACCTCGCCAAAGACCACCCAGTCCCGCGGCAGCGGTCGGTTACGCAGGCTCGACACCACTGCCAGCAGTAGCGCCAGATCTGCCGAAGTCTCCATGACACGCACACCGCCCACCACATTGGCAAACACGTCCTGATCACCTACCTGAATGCCGCCGTGCCGGTGCAGCACCGCGAGCAACATAGCCAGCCGGTTTTGCTCAAACCCAACGGTGACACGCCGGGGGTTGCCCAAAGAGCTGTCGTCGACAAGGGCCTGAATTTCCACCAGTAACGGGCGGGTTCCCTCCCATACGACAACAACCGTCGTGCCCGGCGCGGTGTGCTCCGAGCGATCCAGAAAAATCGCTGAAGGATTGGTGACCTCGCGCATGCCCGCATCGGTCATGGCGAAAATGCCCAGCTCGTTCACGGCGCCGAAACGATTCTTCTGCCCTCGCAGGGTGCGGTAGCGGGAATCGTGGTCACCCTCGAGAAGTATCGAGCAGTCGATCATGTGCTCGAGCACCTTCGGCCCCGCGAGGCTGCCGTCTTTCGTCACGTGACCCACCAGTATCAATATCGTGCCCGTCTGCTTGGCATAGCGGGTCAGTTGGGCCGCGCAGTCCCGAACCTGCGACACGCTGCCCGGGGCGGAAGTCAGCGTCTCGCTATGCACCACCTGAATAGAGTCGACAACGAGAATTTTGGGTTTTAGCGACTCGGCGGATGCCAAAATCGCATCGACATCGGTTTCTGCCATCAGCTGCAGCTGATCAGTCGGCAGACCGAGACGATTGGCGCGCAGTGCAATTTGCTCGGGAGACTCCTCGCCTGTGACATATAGCGCGGGATGCGCTGCCGCCAGCTGACACAGGGCTTGTAGCAGCAGCGTGCTCTTCCCTGCCCCGGGGTGCCCGCCAATCAGGATGCTTGAGCCCGGCACAAAGCCGCCGCCGAGGACGCGATCGAGTTCGTCAAACCCGGAAGCCAGTCGAGGCAAATCGATCACCGCAACATCTTCAAGACGCTGCACTGCGGCCACCGTCCCAGCGTAACCGGACCGCCCCGCTGCCCGCGCATTAGCCCCCTTCGCCGCAGGCGCGCTGAGCCTAATTTCCGACAGGGTGTTCCAAGCCTGGCACTCACCGCACTGGCCCTGCCACTTGGGGAAATCGGCCCCACAGTCATTGCAGACAAATGCGGTTTTTGCCTTCGCCACGCGAAACTCTCCGGAAACTGATCGTAATTGCTGTATTGGTGCAGGTAAGTCGGTATCCTATCAGACCGCTTGACCCACTCCGCATCATAATGCCGCCTGCTTCACTCATTCCCGATCGACAACTGACCTTCTCGCCCGAACTGGCCGAGACAATCGGACTTGAAGAAGCCGTTTTATTGCAGGCTTTGGGCAGCCACCTAAATGGCGCTGATGATTGGGCTCCTCTGTCCCTCACAACGGTGCAAAAAACGCTGTCGTTTTGGTCTCTGGATCACATTGCGACGCTCATCGCGAAGCTGGTGGCGCTGGGCATTATTCATCAGCAACCCAGTCAGGACCCGAATGTCGTCCTGCTCAGTGCGGCAGCCAACAACGCCGGGGATGTTCTGGGGTCAACGGCGTCCAATGCCCCGACTACTTCTTATGGACACGCTGACTGGCAGCCAAGTGATGATTTGATAGAGCTGCTGGTGCTGAACCACGGTATTCCCCAATCGTTTATCAACAGTGCCCAAGCTAGCTTCATGCTCTCCAACAGTAGCGAGGCTGAGACCCAGTTTCGGCAGCACATTCTTACCCGTTGGCGAGACACACAGAGGCAGGAAGCGAAGCAAACAAAAGCACACGCCTTCGAGATCAGCACTCCTGCGCCATTTGACCGCGACTGGACACCCAGCCAGGACGCGCTCGAGATACTGGCTCAAGCGGACATCGACATCGTCTTTGCAGAATCGGTGCGAGCGGAATTCATTCTGTACTGGAGTGAGCGGGGCGGCCCGCCAAAAGAGGTGAACAGTCGCTTCGTCGAACATGTTCGCCGGCGCTGGCTGAAGCACACCAGCCAGATGCATCACAGCACGGAGCCCACGCGAATACCTCGCAACTGGAAACCCGATACCTCTGTCTATGAGACGTTGCGGTTGGCAGGGATCGAACAGGCTGATGCGCAAGCATTGCTCCCCGAATTTGTGATGTACTGGGTGGACAGTAATGAGGTACATACCTCCTGGAACAGTAAATTTCTGCAGCACGTAAAACGCCAGTGTCGCAGCGCAGGGTATGGAGAACAGCATGGCGGAGAAACAGGACGCGGCGGCGCTGGCGGCAGCCATCGCTCAAAAGACCGAAGTCTCAGCGACGACCTCACCGACACCAGCTGGGCCAACTGATCCCACGGAACCGCCCGACTCGCAGCTGATTGAGGCGATCAATCAGGTGTTCGCGCTGTTTCGGTTGAACTACCACAACCAATATTACGCGGCCTGGTCAGACGCCGAGCAGGTGAAACAGGTCAAACGACTATGGCTGGAGGCGCTCGAGGCCTACCCCACTGCGGTGATCCTGCGCGCCGCACAGCATGCCATCGAGCACAGCGACTACTTACCCACTTTGAATCGTATGATTGAAGCGTGTCGGCACTGTCTGAGCGATTTAGGGCTCCCTTCACCCTACGATGCCTACCGGCAAGCGTGCCTGGCACCTTCACCGAAAACCGAGGCGGCGTGGCAACACCCGGCTGTGTATCTCGCGGGGCGAGACAGCGACTGGTTCTTTCTGGCTAATGAGCCGGAATCAAAAACCTGGCCGGTGTATCGAGAACACTACGAGCGATGGGTCAGTCGCGCCGCTCGTGGCGAAGTGCTGCAGGGTCCGGAACGGGTAGCACTATCGGCACCCACAGAGGAGCCACCCAGCGCAGATGAGCAGGTCACGCATCTCGCGCGGCTGAGAAAAGAAATCGGTCTGTGATCAATCCTGCTCGAGCGCTTGGCGCTCAGCTTTAAGCGCCCCAGCTTTCGATTGCCTCTTGCACTGCCCGCGCCTGATCTGACATCACCTGCTGCTTGATCGTCATCAGCGAGGCGTCAGCCTCGGTGCACGCCTGCTCCAGCTCACGCGCGGCCGCTGACAGCATCAGTGCATGCAAATTGGCACTGGTGCCCTTGATACGATGTGCAATCTGCCTCAGCGCCTCAGCGTCTTGATCAGTAATCGCCAGCTCACTGGCAGCGAGGTCCGTGGTCAATTCATCAACAAATTTAGAGAGTAGTGAGGCCACTACCTGCTTGTCTCCGCCGAGCATTTCGAGCAGAGCAGAGAAATCAAGGGGCGAAGGAAGTTGTTTCATTTCGGGGGAGTCTCAGGTCCGCAGGGCATAAAGCGGGAGCACGGCATCAGTAGCCGGCGTAGTCATCCCGGGCGAGATTTTCAAACCGCGTGAATTCGCCCTGAAACGCGAGACGACAGGTGCCGATCGGGCCATTCCGCTGCTTGCCGATAATGATCTCGGCTACACCTTTATCCGGAGAATCCTCGTGATACACCTCATCCCGATAAATGAACATCACCACATCGGCGTCCTGCTCGATCGCACCCGATTCCCTGAGATCCGAATTCACAGGGCGCTTGTTAGGCCTCTGCTCCAGCGCTCGATTCAGCTGTGACAGTGCCACCACCGGACAGCGGAACTCCTTGGCAATGGCTTTTAAGTTGCGGGAAATTTCTGAAATCTCCGCGGTGCGGCCCTCGGCCGCACCCGCAACCCGCATCAACTGCAGGTAATCCACCATGATCATGGCCAGATCACCATGCTCCCTTGAGAGTCTGCGCGCCCTGGCTCTAACTTCCGTTGGCGTCAGCGCCGGCGTGTCATCAATGAAGATAGTGGTCTCTTTCAGTTTCGCCATCGCTGCCGACAACTTGGGCCAGTCATCCTGCTGCAACTTACCCGTGCGCAACCGCGACTGATCGATCTTGCCCAGTGAGGACATCATCCTGACCACGAGTTGCTCCGCCGGCATTTCCATCGAAAACACCAGAATCGGCTTTTCGGTGTGGGCACACGCGTTCTCGACCAAGTTCATAGCAAAGGCTGTCTTACCCATCGAGGGGCGCCCCGCCACAATCACCAGGTCCGAGGGCTGTAGCCCCGAGGTTTTCTTATCGAGATCAATGAAGCCGGTAGTGAGACCGGTGATATCACCACCCGAGTTGTAGAGCTCTTCGATGCGTTCCAGCGCACCCGTTAACAGCGGGGCCATGCCTTGAGGGCCACCCAGTTTCGGGCCGCTCTCAGAGACCGTCATGATGAGCCGCTCGGCTTCATCAACCAGCTCCTCCGCACTGCGACCCTCCGGGTTGAAGCCCGCGGTTGCAATATCCTGCGCTGCGCCAATCAGCTTTCTCAGCAGCGCGCGCTCCCGCACAGCCCGAGCATAAGCACTGACGTTGGCGGCAGTGGGCGTCTGCTCGACGAGATCTGCGAGGTAGGTATGGCCGCCAGCCGCATCCAATTCGCCTGTTGCCAGCAAGCGATCTGCAACGGTGATGACGTCAATCGGTTCGTTACGATCAACCAAAATGGCGATCTGACGGAAAATCGCCCGGTGCTCAGGCCGATAAAAGTCGCTGGCATCAACCAGCTCGGCAATCACGTCCCAGCTCTCGGGTACCAATAAAATACCCCCTATGACCGAGCGTTCTGCCTCGACCGACTGGGGTTGCATGCGGATCCGCGAGATATCCGAATCCTGAGGTTTTACCGACTCCAAGGTGTCGCCTTCTTCTGTGCCTGATCAGCCGGGGTGGCACCGAATCATCGATGCATAAACGCCGCCCGGCCGATTAGATTACCCGCGACCGGGAAGAACTGCCAGAAAAGATCTGCGCTTAGGGTTGGCGCCGCCAAAAACTGTGGCGCACAGGGTATTACGCGGGGCGGGAACCCCGCGGGGCATTATTCAGCGACGATATGAATCGCAACAGAGGTCGATACCTCTGCATGGACCTGAATCATGATCTCGAACTCGCCGAGCTCACGGATCACGCCCTCGGGCAGCCGGACTTCCGATTTGTCGACTTCACATCCCGCGGCAGTCAATGCATCGGCAATGTCGCGGGTTCCCACGGAACCAAACAGCTTGCCTTCCTCGCCAGCGGTCGCGGCAATCTCGACCGCACCCAGAGCCGCCAACGCCTCGCCCCGCGCTTCAGCGGCAGACAGTGTCTCTGCGGCGGTAGCTTCCAGCTCTGCACGGCGAGCCTCAAACTTGGCCACATTGTCTTCTGTGGCCGGCACTGCCTTGCCCTGCGGGATCAGGAAATTGCGGCCGTAACCGGCTTTCACATCAACCTTGTCGCCCAGGGTACCGAGATTGCCAATGTTTTCGAGCAAAATGACTTCCATCGTTCTTTCCTCTGCTGGCCGCGTAAACGGCCGACTCCAATCAATTCCTGTTCGGCGGCTTAGGCGCCACCAGAACCCTGGCCAGAAGAGCTCCCCCATCTGGCCCTA
>JAAEZV010000093.1 GCA_018222695.1 Gammaproteobacteria bacterium | reverse complement strand
GGCCGACGCTGAGGCGCGGGGCGTGAAGGATGGCGACTGGATCGAGATTGCCAGCCGAGCAGGGCAGACCCGCATGCGCGCACGTATCAGCGACGATATTCCCGCGGGCGTGGTGTACACAACGTTCCACCACCCCGTCAGCGGCACCAACGTGATTACCACCGATAACTCTGACTGGGCCACCAACTGCCCGGAGTACAAGGTTACTGCGGTCGAAATCCGCCCGAGCTCAGAGCAGCGTGCATGAGCACCCCGGGCGACTACAAGCAGCAGCACCTGATCAAGATGGCGAATCAGATCGCGCACAGCATCCCGACCCGGGACGACATTCCGGGCCAGATCAGCGCCCACATGCGCCAGTTCTGGACGACTGAGATGCTGAAAACCCTGCGCACGATTGCTGCTGAGACGCCCGATATTCTTAGTGAGGACGTGCACAGCGCCCTGCAATCCCTGTAGTCCGGGACGGGCAGTGAGGGTGACGCTTTTGGTCATCCGGGTGTCGGATTTGAAACAGCGTTTTTGACGCGAAAAGCGCCAAATGCGCAGCATAAAAACGTCCTGTCAGGTATGCCCTGAACGGGCATATATCGTCGATAACATTGGGTGTTGCCAGCGCCTTCAGGCCAGAGAATGCACCTAATACCAGTACTGAGTGCAGGAGACTCGTATGGCAGCGTTACCCGAAAAAGCGCGTGTGGTGATTATTGGTCAGGGCGGCATCGTGGGTGCCTCGGTGGCACATCATCTGGTGCAAAACGGCTGGGATGACATCGTCGGCCTCGAGAAGTCGGCTATCCCCACCGACATCGGCTCGACCTCGCACGCCTCTGACTTCTGCTACATGACCAGCCACGACAAGCTGAACGTGTTCACCAGTACCTACAGCCGCGAGTTCTACAAATCCCGCGGTAACTTCATTGAAATTGGCGGCATGGAAGTCGCGCGCAAGGGCGACGACGCTCAGGTGCAGGAGCTGCTGCGCAAAGTGGGCTCGGGTAAAGCCTTTGGCACCAACGCGCGCATGATCACGGCTGCTGAGGCCAAAGAGCGCTTCCCGCTCCTCGAAGAAGACACCATCGAGTGTGCGATGTGGGACCCGGATGCGGGTCTGGTGACGCCGCGCTCACAGAAAGTGGCCGGCGACTTGGTCGACGAGGCCGTGGCGGCGGGCAAGCTGCAAGCATTCCCCTACACCCCCGCCGAAGAAATCATTGTTGAAGATGGCCGCGCCGTCGGTGTGAAAACCGCAAAGGGCACCATCATGGCCGACCACGTGGTGCTCTGTGTTGGCATCTGGGGCTCACTGGTCTCCGAGACAGCCAACGTCAAATTGCCACTCATGCCGGTAGAGCACCCGCTGCTGTTCTTTGGACCTTGGGATGCACTGGAAGGCACGGGCAAGGACATCGTCTACCCGCTGTTCCGTGACCAGGGTAACTCGGCCTACGTGCGCGACACCGGCGACCCGACCACGCCCGAGGGCGGTCTGCTCGAGTGGGGCTATTACGAGCCTTTTGAGCCGCGACTGGTTGAGGCAACAGCCATTATGGAGCCCGAGGATGCCCGCATGTCTCCCTCCATGAATGATCTGACACTCGATCAGGTAATGGAAGCTTACGAGCGCTCTGTAGAGCTCACGCCGGTATTGGCAGAGCTCCCCTGGGAAGAGCGCCGCTCATTCAATGGACTGCTGTCGGTGACCACCGACGGGGGTTCGATCATTGGTGAGTCGCCGCAGGTCAAAGATCTGTGGCTGTGTGAGGCGGTCTGGGTGAAAGACGGCCCTGGTGCCGGCAAGCTGCTGGCCGACTGGATGACCAACGGTCGCACCGAGATGGATCCGCATGGCATTGACCCTGCGCGTCACTACCCGATTCAGCTGACCGACGAGTTCATCCGCAACCGCAGCTACGAGATTGCGCAGAAGATCTATACCCCGGCGGTGCACCCACGCGAGCCCTACGCGACGTCGCGTCAGCTCCGGGTGAGCCCCTTCTACGAGCGTGAAGTCGCCCTTGGCGGGTACTTTATGGAAGTGGCGGGTTGGGAGCGTGCCTACGGGTATGCGGCCAACGAAGACACGCTGCTGGCCAAGTACCGTGATCAGGTGCCCAACCGTGAAGCCGAGTGGGACAACCGGCACTTCTGGGAAGTCTCCAACGCCGAGCACCTCGCGCTGAGCGATGGGGTGGGCATGATCAACCTTTCACACTTCGCCATCTTTGATGTGGTGGGTGCCGACGCCGAGGCGCTGCTCGAGTTTTGCTCGGTGGCCAAGGTCGGTACCGACACGCCGGTTGGAAAGGGTGTTTACACCCACTTCCTCGACAGTGCGGGAGGCATTCACTCGGATCTGACGATTGTGCGCTTGTCTGAGGACAGCTTCCGTGTGATCTGTGGTGGCGATACCGGTCACCGCGACTACGTGTGGATGAAGCGCATGGTCGACAAGATGGGTCTCACCCAGGTGGAGTTCGTGGACCAGACCGAGCAGATCGCCACGCTGGGTCTGTGGGGCCCTGAAGCGCGGGCTACCCTGCAAAAGCTGATGGACGACCCCGACAGCGTTTCTCACGAGAACTTCCCGTATGCGACCGCTAAAGAGATCAACGTGCAGGGCACCACGATCTGGGCGTTCCGCATCTCGTATGTGGGCGAGCAGGGTTGGGAGCTGTACTTCCCCTTCGGCGACGGCCTTGCGCTGTGGGATGCCTTGTTTGAGCTGGGCGTGACGCCGGTGGGCATCGAGACCTACGCCAACAGCCGACGCCTGGAGAAGAGCCTGCGTTTGCAGAACGACGACCTCGAGATTGACTACAACCTCTACGAGGCGGGTCTGTCACGACCCAAGGTGAAGGCGGCAGACTTCCACGGCAAAGACGCTTATGTGTCTCAGCGCGAGCTGCCCGAGCAGGCGGCGTACCTCTGCACCTTTGTGCTGGAGGACACCACCGACGATAAGGGTGTGGTGCGCTACCCGGTAGGGCACTGGCCGTTACTCGACCCCGAGTCCAAGGAAGTCATCATCGACTCCCACGGGCGCCGCTCTTACACCACCAGCGTGGCCTTTGGTCCGTCGCTGGGTCAGAACATCGCCATGGGCTACTTGCCCGCGGATCGCGCCAAAGAGGGCGACTCGGTGCTGATGGAGTACTTCGGATGCTTCTTCCCCGCGAAGATCGTATCGGTCGGTTATCGGGCCTTGCTCGATCCGGGCAACGAGCGGGTTCGCAGCTGAATCGAAAACGGGGGCCAAGGCCCCCGTTTTTTATCGCGCCGGCGACGCCTCGTGATACCCCCCGGCGCCTGAGCGGGCCCTTTTTGCGGTCTGCTCAGTGTGACGCGGGGTCTTCTATGAGCACCATCCTGTGAGCTCCGTGCAAAAAGTGTCGCATTTGGGCTAACCATGTCGCTTTCACGGGAATCTTGGGCCAGAATGGCGGAATCCAGAGCCTGTGACGCGGTATGCGCAGCAGGCGGGCAGAGCGCTTTCAGGACGGTGACGTGGATACAGTGGGTAGCGTTAAGCGGCAAGGTACGCAGCGGGTGGGATTCCTGCTCATGGACCAATTCACGCTGGTGTCACTGTCCAGCGCTATCGACCCACTTCGCGTTGCCAATTCACTGTCTGATGTTGAGCTCTATCGCTGGTGCCTGATTGGTGCCGGAGACGAGGAGCAGGTTTCCAGTGACGGGGTACGCGTCAAGCTTGATCACACCCTGACAGACGAGATTGAACTCGATCTGGTCATTGTGGTGGGTGGCATCGATATCGAACAGAGCGTGACCAAAGTGGATCTCAGCTGGTTACGTAAGCAAGCGCAGCGGGGGGCCCAGATGGGTGCTCTGTGTACCGGTTCTTATGCGTTGGCGAGCGCGGGCCTGCTCAATGGCTATGAGTGCAGTGCGCACTGGGATTGTTTGACGCTGTTGACCGAGCAGTTCCCCGGCATCGACTTCAATTCGCATCTCTACACCATTGATCGCGACCGTTTGACCTGCACCGGCGGCACTGTGCCGCTCCACATGATGCTCGCCATGTTGGCCAAGCGACATCCCCAGTCACTGGTGGACGGCGTGGCCGACATGCTGGTGTGTGAGCGACACCGAAGCGACGCCGAGATGCAGGTGATCCCGATGTGGTCACGTAAGGTCGAGGTACAGCCCAAGCTCAAGGAAGTACTGCAGTTGATGGAGGCCAACCTTGAGGAGCCGCTGCCACTGCAGGACCTGGCCGACTACGTGCAGCTGTCGCGTCGACAGCTTGAGCGTCTTTTCCTTAAGCACCTGCACAGCACGCCATCGCGCTACTACTTAAAGCTGAGACTCGATCGCGCTCGCCGTTTACTCAAGCAGACCTCGCGCTCGATCGTGGAGATCACCTCGATGTGCGGGTTTGTATCAACCACTCACTTCAGCCGCTGCTATCGCAAGTACATGGGGGTCTCGCCCAAGGGCGACCGCACCCAAGGCGTGCCCGAGGTGTATCAGATTTTCGAATCAGAACTGCCCCCCGAGGGAGCAGAGATTGCGAACTAGCGGGCGCTGATACCGCCCTGATCCGGCAGTTTGACGCCGCCTTCAACCTCCACCCAATCCATGGATGACTGACACCAGATCTGGAATTGCGGGGTCAAGTCGTGCTTTTGCTCGCAACCGCCAAGCCTAAGAGAGAGTAGCCCCGTGTCGTCGGTATTGCCGGTGTGGATCATGGTGGCGCACCGGCCACAAAAGCTCATAGCCCGTGGGTTGCCGCTCTCGGCGACTTTGGCGTAAGCCGTTAATTCACCGCTCGTGAGATCAAAGTCTTCGCGTGCGACCCGGGTCGTAAATTGAAACGCCGTGCCGCCCACGGTCTGGCAATCTGTGCAGTGACAAACCCCGACCAGATTGGGGTCGATACGGGCCTGCCAGGTGATGTCGCCGCACAGACAGGCACCGTTAATCTGCATGGACGAAGCGCTCAAGCCTTAGAGCATTTCGTTGGCGAGGAGCTCGAGCACCACTGGGTCCTGCACGCCCAGGAGCATGCTGCCGACTTCGCCGCGCTTGCCGGCCTCTTTCCAGGGACCGAGTCGCTCGATGATGCGCTCGCGTGGCCCAATGAGTGAGACTTCGTCGAGCAACTCGTTGGGCACCAGCGCTTCGGCTTCGGGCTTCTTGCCGCTCAGATAGAGCTCCTGAATCTGGTTCGCGGCGTCGCCGTAGCCGAGGCGCGTTGCGTACTCGTGATAGAAGTTCTTGTTCTTGGCGCCCATGCCGCCGATGTAGAGCGCCAGCCAGGGACGTAGGGCATCGTAGGCGGCGTCGAGGTCATCATTCATCGCCACGGTGACAAAGGGTGCGATGTCGAAATCTTTGAGGCTTTTGCCGTTGCCCGCTTTCTCAAAGCCCTGCTCGATGGATTCTCCCAGTACGTCGTACTTGTTCGGGTCCATCCATACGGGGAACACGCCGTCGGCGACCTCGCCGGCACAGCGCAGCCCTGCGGGCGTAATGGAGGCGGTGTAGATGGGAATATCGGTCGCGGCGAGAATCGACTTGAGGGGCTTGCCCAGTCCAGTGGTACCTTCAGATTGATTCGGCATCTGATATATCTGGCCGTCGAACTCTACCGGACCCTCGCGCTCGAAGATCTTGCGCATGATCTGAATGTACTCTTTGGTGCGCGTCACGGGCTTGCCGTAGGGCACGCCGTGCCAGCCTTCAACGACCTGCGGGCCTGAAGCACCCAGCCCGACAATAAAGCGGCCGCCCGAGAGCTGATCGAGTGACATGGCGGTCATGGCGCACATGGCCGGGGTTCGCGCGGGCATCTGCATGATGGCGGTGCCCACCCGAATCTTGCTGGTCTGCGCCAACACATAGGCGGCCGACGTGACGGCATCGTTACCGTAGGCTTCGGCAGTCCAGACCGAGTCGTAACCCATCGACTCCGCCTGCTGGATCAGCTCGATGGGCATGTGGATGTGCTTGCCAGAATAACCAAGAAGAAAACCAAGTTTCATGATGTGGGGCTCCCAACACCGAAGAGTGGTGTGATGTGTCGATATTGTGTGATCGCGCAGTTTACGGGGGAACGGCCAGAGAACCCACCCTTGTGGTCAGCGGGTAGCGCCGCGGTTCGGTTGCGAAAGGCCCCGCCTCAGAATCGGGACTGCAGCAATGGGGCGGGGGAATCGGAGTTGTGAAGCGTCGTTCGTGGGCGCAGGGCATCTCGGCCAATTATGGCAATAAAAACAAATCCATATTAAACAGACGCTTAAGAAGCATTAGTGACGCGTTGACTCAGGACGGTGCTTGCAAATATTCGTCCAGCGTGAGGTGAAAGCGCCGGATCCGGGCCTCCTGATAATTCCCCAGCGTGATGCCCTTACGGGTCGCTTTGAGTCCCTGCTGCTGTAACTGCAGATTGCCGGTGTCCTGGTCATAAACCGCGCCCAGCCAGGCCAGTTCGTCGACTTCGGTGTAGGACTGCTCCACCGA
>JAAEZV010000092.1 GCA_018222695.1 Gammaproteobacteria bacterium | reverse complement strand
GTCATCTGGTCAGAGAGATTGATGCGCTGGGTGGCGTGATGGCGCGCGCGACAGATCAAGCGGGTATTCAGTTCAGGGTGCTCAACTCCCGGAAGGGCCCAGCTGTCCGGGCCACGCGCGTGCAAGCTGATCGGGTGTTGTACCGTCAGGCTATTCGATCGGTGTTGGAGCAGACCGAGGGCGTCGATCTGTTTCAGGACGCCGTGGAGGATATTGAGCTAACGGCTGGCGCCGTTTCGGGTGTGGTGACTCGCACCGGTATTGTCTTTCGCGCTGCAGCGGTAGTGCTGACAGCAGGGACATTCCTGCACGGAAAAATGCATGTTGGTGAAGAGAACCGGTCTGGCGGGCGGATGGGAGACCAAGCTGCAATTGGATTGGCAGATCGCCTGCGCGAGCTGTGCCCAAGGGTGGGGCGACTGAAAACCGGTACACCTCCCCGATTGGATGCCAGATCAGTAGATTTCGCTGCGATGGCTGAACAATGGGGAGATGAACCCAGGCCCGTCATGTCCTTGCTGGGCAGCCGGGACCAGCATCCGGAGCAGCGGTGTTGTTGGGTCACGAAGACCAATAACCAGACTCACGACATTATCCGAGAGGGGCTTGATCGCTCACCGCTTTTCAGCGGGACTATTGAGGGGGTCGGTCCGCGCTACTGTCCGAGCATCGAAGATAAAATTCACCGGTTTGCCGACAAAGACTCGCATCAGATTTTTATCGAGCCTGAAGGGCTGACGTCCATCGAGCTCTACCCCAATGGCATATCGACATCTCTACCATTCGACGTGCAGCTACAGTTGGTTCGGTCGATTAAGGGCTTGGAAAACGCGGCAATCACGCGACCCGGTTATGCCATCGAGTATGACTTCTTCGATCCCCGTGACTTGCATCACAGCCTTGAAACCAAAGCGATCGAAGGGCTGTATTTCGCAGGTCAAATTAATGGCACTACTGGTTACGAGGAGGCGGCTGCCCAGGGGTTACTTGCAGGCCTCAATGCCGGGCGAAAAGTGAAGGAGCTGTCACCCTGGGTGCCTCGCCGGGATGAAGCCTATATTGGCGTGCTGGTTGATGATCTGGTGACCTTGGGCACGACAGAGCCTTACCGCATGTTTACGTCCCGTGCCGAATATCGCCTGCAGTTGCGGGAAGACAATGCCGATCTGAGGTTGACGGAACTAGGTCGCTCGCTTCAGTTGGTGGGTGATGAGCAGTGGTCCCATTTCAATGATAAGCGTGAGTCCATTACTCGTGAGCGTGACCGGTTGGAGCGCACCTACGTCCAGGCCGGTAGCGATGAGGCGGCGGTCCTCTCTTCATCTCTAACTAAACCTCTTTCTAGAGAGTATTCGCTGGCAGAGTTACTAAAGCGTCCCGAGCTGACTTACGCGGACATCAGAGAAATCTCTCCCCCAGAGAATGACGTGTCAGAGGCAGTCGCTGAGCAAGTGATGATTCAACTCAAGTATGCAGGTTATATCGATCGCCAGCAGCAGGATGTAGACCGCTTGCAGCGACATGAATCTATGCCAATTCCGGGCGATGTGAATTTCGATCAGGTCGAAGGCCTGTCCAATGAAATTCGCCAGAAGCTTAATGAGATGAGACCGGCAAACCTCGCAAGGGCCGGACGTATACCGGGTGTAACGCCAGCAGCCCTATCATTACTTTTGGTGCATCTTAAAAAGCGAGAGCTCAGCGACAGTGTGCGCGCCACGGCGCATGGCTGAATCCGAGTCAGCGCTACTTTACGACGCTGCCCAGCAGATTGGCATTAGCTTGTCCGACACGCAGATCAGCCAGTTGATTGGCTATGTCGATCTGATGGAAAAGTGGAATCGCGCTTTTAATCTCACAGGGGTGCGCCACCGCCCCGAGCTGTTCTCTCGGCATATCGTGGAGAGCCTCGCGGTGACTCCCTACGTCGGTGGAAAGACATGTGCCGACATCGGCACTGGCGCAGGATTACCTGGCGTGCCGCTTGCCATTACTGAGCCGGGAAAAACGTTTGTGCTGTTAGATAGCAATGGCAAGAAAACGCGCTTTTTGCTGGAGGTGAAAAGGGTGCTGGGTTTATCTAACATCGAGGTAGAGACAACCAGGGTGGAGAAATGGCAGCCCGCTCAGCGCCTTGATACGGTGATTACACGAGCATTTGCTGATTTGGCCACCACCATCGAACGAATAGAGCATATATTGCACGACAGCGGCATGCTGTTTGCTATGAAAACAGAATCAGCCGCTGAAGAGGCGGGCGCTTTGCCGCCTGGCTTTGAGTTGGTAGCGCAGCAAGACGTCGCGGTGCCCGGGCGGGACTGGCCATTCCAACTGCTGTCTATTCAGCGGACCAAAAGGTGAAATCGTGAAGGTCATAGCGGTAGCAAACCAAAAAGGCGGTGTGGGTAAAACCACCACCAGCGTCAACCTCTCCGCAGCGCTCGCTGCGATGGAGAAGCGCGTGCTGCTGATTGATCTCGATCCTCAAGGCAATGCCACCGTCTCGGTGGGTTTACAAAAGGGCGATCTGGCCGCGACCGCTTTTGAGCTTCTCGTGGATCAGCAGCCACTCTCTGAGGTGGCAACGCCGCTGGAGAGCCTGGGGATGGATTGCGTGCCAGCGGATGGGGATTTGACGGCCGCCGAGGTCGCCCTGTTGTCGCTAGAAGATCGTGAGCAGCGGCTGAAGGCAGCCCTGCAGGCCGGCAAATCTTTGTACGATTTTGTGATTATCGACTGCCCTCCTTCTCTCAATATGCTGACACTCAACGCGCTCGTGGCGGCGGACACCGTGCTGATTACCATGCAGTGCGAGTATTTTGCGCTTGAAGGACTGTCCGCCCTGATGGAAACGATTAATACCGTCTCCCAAACGGTTAACCCGGCGCTGAAGATAGAGGGCATCCTGCGGACCCTCTATGACCCTCGGAATGCGCTGACCAACGAAGTCTCCGAGCAACTCCATCAGCATTTTGAGGGCCTTGTGTATCGGACGGTGATCCCGAGAAACGTCCGCCTTGCAGAAGCACCAAGCCATGGCGTTCCCGGTATTGTCTATGATCGACTTTCTCGCGGATCGACCGCGTATATGGCACTGGCGGGCGAGTTTATGCGCAGACAAGAACAAAATAAGGAACACAGCTGATGGCGCAAAAGCGAAAGCTGAATCGGGGTCTCGAGGCGCTGCTGGGCACCGGGTTGCTGGCGAAAGGACAGGACGACACACAGGGCGCACAAGCGCCGGCCGCTGAGCAGCGCGCGCTGACACCGGCAGCGGAGCTACCGATCGAGCGGCTGCAAAGAGGCGCTTACCAGCCCCGTCGCGAGTTTGACGAGGAGGCGCTGCAAACGCTGGCGAGCAGCATTAAGGCGCAGGGTGTCCTGCAACCAGTCGTGGCGAGGCCGCTGGCAGACGGTCGCTATGAAATCCTCTCGGGCGAGCGCCGCTGGCGTGCCGCCCAGATGGCGGGGCTGGATCACGTCCCGGTTGTCATTAAGGATGTGTCTGACGAGGCGGCTATCGCTATCGGCCTGATCGAAAACATCCAGCGAGAGGATCTTAATCCGGTAGAAGAGGGCCTGGGCTTGAAGCGGCTTCAAGATGAGTTTGGCTTGAGCCAGGAGCAGGTCGCAGAGGCCGTGGGCCGATCCCGCTCTGCAGTGGCCAACCTGCTGCGATTACTGAATCTGGAGAGCGAGGTACTGGGCATGCTGGAGCGAGGCGAGCTGGACGCCGGACACGCCAAGGTCTTACTCGCGTTAAGTGGCGGCGATCAGGTCCGTGCAGCGCGCAATGTCAGCAAGCGCCAGCTTTCGGTTAGACAGACAGAAGTGTTAGTGCGCGGCTGGGGCACGAAAGCAACACCAGATGCGCCGGTTGACCCCAATATCAGCCGGCTAGAGACGGATCTGAGCGGCCGGCTTGGCGCCAAAGTCAGAATCCAGCACCAGCAAAATGGCAAGGGCCGTCTTGAGATTCACTACACGAGCCTCGAAGAGCTGGACGGCGTCCTCGGTAAAATCCGCTAATTCCCATGTATTGAAGGGTTTAGGCCTTTCCACTACACTCCCCACCGCATGTAAGGGGGGCTGGGTTTACCTTGGCCAGACACGTTGCTTCCGCACCCTTCGCGACCACCAGAAAGCGCCTTTTGAGCGCGGTGGTCACTACAGCGATATTCCTGGTCGGAGTGGCGTTGGTCGCCGGAGTTTTCCGGGGCTTTAATACTTCTCTAGACATGTTGTTGGGTGCAGCCGTTGTGTTGTTGCCCAGCGTTTGGGTGGCGACAAGCCTCACCTCGGGACGATCAGTGATCAGCCCGATATGGCTGGGCCTTGCCCGCTACAGCTTGGCGGCGGCAGGGTTTGCCGTGCTGTTTGTGCTGCGGCCTGACAGTGGGCCCCTGAGCGTATTGGCTGGCAGCGCGTTGGCGCTGGTTTTGCCCCCAGTAGTGGTGGTGTGGCATCAGCGAAGGCATAACACGATGCGCCCGGAATGAGGCGCACAGGAAACTAGCGGCCTGTAAAGGCACGGGAGTACAAGGGTAACAATGGCGGCAAACGGCGACAGTCAGACCGTATCGGAATACATCGTTCACCACCTGACCAACTTAACCTATGGCAAGTTGCCCGGCGGTTACGAGCGATATGACGGCAGTGTCGTGGCAGAAGGTGGGCAGTGGGCCATGGCCCATGGCGCCGACGAAATCACCGCCATGGGCTTCAACGCCATCCATGTAGATTCCATGATCTGGTCAGTGGGCCTGGGCATCTTGTTTTGCTGGATCTTTCGCCGTGTCGCGGTTCGCGCTACGTCGGGCGTACCCTCAGGTCTCGTGAATTTCGTAGAAATGGTGGTCGAGTTCGTCGACGGCACCGTGAAAGATACTTTCCATGGGCGTAATCCGCTGATCGCGCCGTTGGCGCTCACTATTTTCGTGTGGGTATTCCTGATGAACCTGATGGATTTGATCCCCGTGGATCTGATCCCCCACTCGTTAATGCTGGCTGGGGTTGAATACCAAAAAATTGTTCCCTCTACAGACCCCAACATCACCATGGGCATGGCCATTGGCGTGTTTGTACTGATGCTCTTTTACTCGATCAAAGTGAAAGGTTTCGGCTTCGTGAAAGAGCTTACGCTGAACCCTTTTAACCACCCGTTGTTTATCCCTGTGAACCTGTTCATGGAAGTCGTCGGTTTGTTGGCTAAGCCTTTCTCTCTGGGGCTCCGCCTATTCGGCAACATGTATGCGGGCGAGATGATCTTTATTCTGATTGCGGCGCTGTTCAGCGTTGGGCTTTTCTGGCTGTTGCCGGCTGCGCTGCTACAAGTTGGCTGGGCGATTTTCCATATTCTGGTGATCACGCTACAGGCCTTTATCTTTATGGTTCTGACCATCGTGTACCTCAGCATGGCGCACGAGGACCATTGATTTTTGATTAACAGTTACCTTTAGGAGACAACCATGGAACTGATTTACGTTGCCGCCGCCATCATGATGGGCCTCGGTGGAATGGGTGCCGCGATCGGCGTAGGGATTTTGGGTGGCAAGCTGATCGAAGGCTCTGCCCGCCAGCCGGAGCTGGCTCCCAAGCTGCAGGGCACGTTCTTCCTGGGCGCAGGCCTGGTTGATGCGATCCCGATTATTGGTGTGGGTATCGCCATGTACCTCATTTTTGTGGTCGCAGGCTAAAAGCCACATTGATAGCGAAGGTGGGCGCGCCCATCCATCGCACCACGGGAGTAACGAGTGAACATTAATCTCACCCTGATAGGACAGCTAATTGCCTTTGTGGCATTTGTGGCTTTCTGTATGCGTTACGTGTGGCCCCCGATCGCTGGCGCCATGGCAGAGCGGCAAGACAAGATCGCGGACGGCCTTGCCGCCGCCGATCGTGCCGGGCATGACCTTGAGGTCGCGAAGCAGCAGGCCGGCGAGCAGCTGGCTGACGCCAAACGCGAGGCGGCCGGGATCATTGAGGCCGCAAACAAGCGCGCCCAGGCGGTGGTCGAAGAGGCCAAGGAAGCCGCTAGCGCCGAGGCACAGCGGGTCAAAGCGGCAGCCGCCGCTGAGATCGAGCAGGAACGTGCCCGCGCGCAAGAGCAGCTGATGACGCAGGTCAGCGCGCTGGCGCTGGCTGGAGCGGAAAAAATTCTTGCTGCAGAGATCGACGCTGACAAGCACGCAGATCTACTCAAGTCGCTGGCGGCGGAGTCCTGATCGATGATTGAGCCGACAACGCTTGCCAGGCCTTATGCGCGCGCAGCCTTTGAGCATGCCCGAGCGGCAGGTGATTTGGCCGCATGGCAAACAGCGTTGACGGAGCTGGCGGCGATCACCGCCGAGCCGAAAGTCGCAGCCGCCATGCGGGACCCTAACCAAACGGCTGCGCAACGCGCATCAACGCTTTCTAGTTTGGCAGGGGAAGCCGCGCCACCAGCAGTGGTAAACCCGCTGCCTATCATGGCTGATAATGGCCGCCTGTCACTGCTGCCTGAGGTGGCAATGCTGTTTGATCAGCTCAAGCAGGCGGTAGAGAGCACCGTGGCGGTCCATGTGACCTCCGCATACCCCCTGAGTGATGCCGAAA
>JAAEZV010000091.1 GCA_018222695.1 Gammaproteobacteria bacterium | reverse complement strand
GATACTCAACATAGAGCATACGATGACCGCATTTAACGAGCTGGGCCTGAACGCCAAGCTCATACAAAACATTACGGCCAAGGGTTACGACACGCCCTCGCCGATTCAGGCCAAGGCCATTCCGCAAGTGCTGTCGGGTTGCGACCTGATGGCGGCAGCGCAAACGGGAACGGGCAAAACAGCTGCTTTTACGCTACCTGTGCTTCATATGCTCAAGGGGGGCGCGCGCCCGGGGCCGAAAGACGTCAGTTGTTTAATTCTGACCCCCACCCGGGAGCTCGCAGCGCAGATCGCCGATGGCATCCGTGGCTACGGTGCGGGACTCAAACTGCACAGCCAGATGGTGTGTGGTGGCGTCAACATCCGACCCCAGATCCGCCATCTCGCGCGTGGCACCGATATTTTAGTTGCCACCCCCGGCCGCCTCTTAGATTTGCTGGGGCAGGGTGCGGTGCGGCTCGACCATGTAAGGATGTGGGTGCTCGACGAGGCCGACAGAATGCTCGACATGGGTTTCATTCCCGCGATGCGTCGCATCCACGCGGAGTTGCCTAAAAAGCGCCAGACCCTGATGTTTTCGGCAACGTTTTCCCGTGAGATCGAGTCCTTGGCAGGCGAGTTCCTGCATCAGCCACAAAAAATTCAGGTCACACCCGCCAATACCACGGTAAGCCGCATTGATCAGACTGTTTACCCCGTCGACAAAACGCGCAAGACAGATCTGCTGAAGCACTTGGTGACCAGCGAGCGATGGGGCCAGGTACTGGTCTTCTCGCGGACCAAACATGGCGCTGACAAGATATCGCGCAAGTTGTGCAAGGCCGGCATCAGTAGCGACTCGATTCATGGCGATAAAACACAGGGCTCACGCACCCGTTCTCTCAAGCAGTTCAAGGATGGTCGACTACAAGTATTAGTGGCGACCGACATTGCTGCGCGGGGGATTGATATTCAACAGTTACCCCGGGTCGTGAACTTTGATCTACCCCATGTCGCGGAAGATTATGTGCACCGCATCGGGCGAACAGGCCGAGCGGGAGAGGCGGGCATCGCGCTCTCGCTAGTGAGCGCAGACGAAGTGTCCCAGCTTCAGAAAATCGAGAGACTGATTAAAAAGTCTATCCCGCGGGAAGAGATCGAGGGTTTTGAGCCCGAGCATCGTTTGCCGACCAAGCCAGTCAAATCCAGTGGTAAGCGGCCCTCCAATAAAACCAACGGTAAGCGCCCTCCAAATAAAACCGGCGGTAAGCGCCCCTCCAATAAGGCAAAGTCTGGCGCCAAAAAGCACCGCGGTAGTCAGTCGGACAAACGCCAGGGTGGACAGTCGGCAAGGCAGGGCGGCCAGGCAGCCAATCGCGGCGGCCGCAACCGGAAGCCCGCTCGCGCTAGAGCCTAAACCCTGCCACTCAAGTCACGCTCGTGATACAACGCGGTTGGTAACCTGACCGCGGACACAAACCGAGCGTGCTATGACTCCCGATACCTCAACCCCCGCCGCTGAAACCCTGCAATACCTCAAGCAGCCCTATGGTGAGCTGGCTTGGCTCATTAACGCCCACGCTGCATACCAGCCCGAGCGCATTGCGCTCGACGATGGCGAGGAGCAGCTGACCTGGGCCGAGACCGCGGCGCTGGTGAACCGCATCGCGTCCCAGCTGCAGTCAGAGGGCCTGCAAAAAGGCCAGGCGGTGTCTATTCTCGGTACCACGACCATTCGCTATGCGCTGGCGTATCTGGGCGCCATTGTTGCGGGCGGCTGTGCTGCACCGCTGACCACCTCTGCGACCCCACAACAACTCGCCGCGATGATGACCGACAGCGGCGCGGGGCATCTGTTTATTGATCACACCAAGCGCGCGGAACTCGCCGACAGTGGTGTGGCGTTGCCAACCCTCAAGCACGTGATGATGGATGCGCCTGATGACTCTGATGGCGCGCCGTTTTTGTTTGATTGGATGGCCGCCGAGGGTGCGACACCTCTTGATGTCGAGACTGGCCCCAATGACCCCTACAACATCATTTATTCCAGCGGCACCACCGGCACGCCAAAAGGCATCGTGCACAGCCGCCAGATGCGCTGGTATCAGATGGCGGTGGGGGAAGAGAGTGGCTTGGGGCAGCCGGGACAGGTGACGCTGCTGTCAACACCGATGTACTCCAACACCACGCTGGGTATTTTTGTCGCGACCATGGCCTACGGTGGCACCGCGGTGGTGATGCGCAAGTTCGATTGTGCGCGATGGCTGGGGCTGGCTCAGCAGCATCGGGCAACGCACACGATTCTGGTACCGGTGCAGTACCAGCGGTTGATGGATTTCCCGCAGTTTGATGAATTCGACCTATCTAGCATGGCGCTCAAATATTGCACCAGCGCGCCGTTTTCGGCGGAGCTCAAGGCAGAGGTGGTGCGCCGCATGCCCGGGGCACTGATCGAGATCTATTCCATGACCGAAGGCGGCGTGGTCTGCCTGCTCCGCGCTGATACCAACCCCGACAAGCTTCACACCGTGGGCATTCCCTGGGGCGGGAGTGAGGTCTTTACGATCGATGAGCAATTGAATCGGTTACCTGCGGGCGAGATTGGTGAGCTGGTAGGGCGTTCAACCACCATGATGTCGGGCTATCAGAACCAGCCCGAGAAAACCCAAGAGGCTAGCTGGTACGACGACAACGGCGAGCGCTGGCAGCGGATGGGCGATATTGGCCGCGTTGATGAAGAGGGCTTCGTCACCCTGCTGGGTCGCTCCAAAGATATGATCATTTCTGGCGGTTTCAATATTTACCCCCGGGATCTGGAGGATGCACTGTTGAAGCAACCCGAAGTGGTGGATGCTGCTGTGATTGGCATCCCCTCCAGGGAGTGGGGCGAGACGCCTTTGGGTTTTGTGGTCGCGGCGGGCGGCGAGACGCTGGATCTCCCCGCGGTCTGCGCTCGCGCCAATGCCGAGCTGGGCAAAACCCAGCGCATCTCGGCCCTCAAGCAGCTCGGTGAGCTGCCGCGGAGTCATATCGGCAAGATTCTCAAAACCACGCTGAGAGAGATGGTGTCAGAGACTTGACCCTCTTTATCGGGCCACGTAGCGTGCAGGGTCCTTTTTACTGCTCCGGCAGTCACCAATAACGCAAAGACGCGCACGCGCGTCACAGTCAGATGTTTCAGGAGAAAAACCATGGGTAATGCCTATATTGTTGATGCGTGCCGCACCCCCCGCGGGATCGGCAAGGTCGGAAAAGGCGCGCTCGCGCACCTGCACCCTTCTTACTTGGGCTCGACCGTGCTCGCCGCCATGGCGGAGCGCAATAACCTCAATACCTCCGAAGTCGACGACATCATCTGGGGTACCTCATCGCAAACGGGTAAGCAGGGCGGTGATTTGGGCCGCATGGCAGCACTCAATGCCGGCTACGACGTGCGTTCCTCTGGCGTGACCTTGGACCGTTTCTGCGGCTCGGGCATTACCACCGTGAATCTCGCCGCGGCGCAGATCATGTCGGGCATGGAAGATCTGGTGATCGCAGGTGGTACCGAGATGATGAGCTACCATGGCCAGATTGCAGACCCTTCCCAGCCGCCCATGATCGACTCGGGCAACCTCGAGCTGCGCGCCATGCACCCCCAGTCACAGCAGGGCGTTTGTGCCGATGCCATCGCCACCCTTGAGGGTATCGATCGCGACGCGGTAGATGACCTCGCGTTGGTCAGTCAGGCCCGTGCCGCGCAGGCCATT
The DNA here is from genome assembly GCA_018222695.1 of Gammaproteobacteria bacterium. Classification (GTDB taxonomy): domain Bacteria; phylum Pseudomonadota; class Gammaproteobacteria; order Pseudomonadales; family Halieaceae; genus Luminiphilus. The sequence continues at coordinate 2,961 of JAAEZV010000091.1, read as the reverse complement.
GCCGAGGGTCGCTTTGATAAGTCTCTGGTCACGGTCAAAAACCCCGATGGCACCGTCGCACTCGATCACGAAGAATTCCCCAGGCCAGAAACCACCAAAGAGGGCCTGTCAGAACTGAAGACGGTCTTCAGCGTGGTGCGGGATGTGCCGGTGGATGAAGCGGGTACCACCTATGGTGCGCTCATCCAGCAGAAGTACCCCGAGATTACCGAGTTCAACCATATCCACCATGCGGGCAACTCCTCGGGTGTGGTCGACGGCGCCGCGGCGCTGTTACTGGCCTCCGAGGCCTACATGGAAAAGAGTGGTATGACGCCGCGGGCGCGGATTGTGGCCACAGCCAACATGGGTGATTGCCCCACGCTGATGCTGAACGCGCCGGTACCGGCGGCAGAGAAAGTATTAATGAAAGCCGGGCTCACCAAAGACGATATCGATGTATGGGAAATCAACGAGGCGTTCTCGGTCGTGGCTGAGCGCTTTATTCGCAAACTCGATTTGGATCGCGAGAAGGTCAATATCAACGGCGGTGCGATGGCACTGGGCCACCCCATCGGCGCGACCGGGTCGATCTTGGTGGGTACGGCGCTCGATGAGCTCGAGCGCCAGAACGGCCGTTACGCGCTGATTACCATGTGTGCGGCGGGCGGAATGGCCCCGGCGATCATTATTGAACGCGTTTAAGCGCCTCTCCTAATGAAAAAGCCCGGCAATAGCCGGGCTTTTTTGTGCGCGCTGACAATAGCGCTAACGCACATACATAAGCGGTACTGCTGTTACTTGTTTTCAAATAGGGCGCTGGGGCTGCCGTATTCGTAGTAACCCAGCGGGCCCCCTTGAATATTCTCATCGTAGTGCGCGTACAGGTCGTAACCCAAAAGTTGCCGCACTCTCTCTGGCCACTGGTGGGCTTGCTCCACGGTAGTGTGCAGAAAGTGATTTTCTTGTGTCCGTAACCAGCCCAGCACATACGATGCCACGATCGCGCGGCGTTTGGTGCCGTCGGTATTGTTGCCTCCACCGTGTAGTGTCTTCCCGGGGATGAATACGGCGCTACCCGCTTTCATTGTGGCTTGAGTGATTTCGTCAGGCCTTGCGGTGCGTGATTCGTGATCCCAAAGATGGCTGCCCGGTACCACCTGTGTGGCGCCATTCGTTTCGGTGAAGTCGGTAGCCGCTACCATCACGTTGAATTGCAGGAGCTTGTCGGGCGCCCAGAAGTGAGCCGGCCAGATCACGTCGTCCCAATGCAGTTCCTGAGCGGTCTCGCCGCCATGGATCTCGATGATCTCACTGGAGTTCAGTCGGTATTGACCGCAGTGGGGGGCCAGAAAATGGTCCATGACACTCAGTAGCCGCTCATCAGACATGAGATCGATATAGTTCGGCGCCTTGCTGATGAGGCCGTTTAACCGCACGGTCTGGTGCCCCAGGAACTCTTGCGCCTCGGGCTCCCCATAGTCATAGGGCTTGTATGCATCGATCGAGGTTTGAATCGCACTGTTGAAATCCGCTAACCATGTGTCGCAAACAAACCCGTCAACGATGGCGGCCCCATCGCGCTCGATGACCTCAATGAGATCGTCGGTGCTGCAGTTGCTGGGGAGGTGAGCGACCTCAGGCATTTAGTTTTCCTAGTGCGAATTATCGTTATGTGACGCCATCAAAACATATCGATCAAACCTGTCAATGTTGCCTGTTATGAGATGTTCAGTGAGGCAATCACGCGCGGTTGCAGTGGCTAGCGAACGGGCATAATATGGCATAAACACTGCCAATTTATGAGCGGTATCGCTTCAGACACACTTGAAAGGAGAGGTCTCATGAAAAAGGTATTAGTAGGGCTGGGTATTCTGGTCGGCTTGCTTGTCGTTGTGGCGACAGCATTGCCGACGATACTGCATGCCGCAGGTTTGCATCCTATTTACGAGGGGCCAAGTGTCACCTTGCCGGGTAAGCGGGCGCTGATTATTACAACCAGCCACAGTGTTTTGGCCGCCCCCGGGGAAACAGAAGGCCCCGAAACCGGTGTCATGGCCTCGGAGTTCACGCACCCTTACTACACGTTTCTCGACAATGGGATGACGGTCGACATGGCCAGTATTCAGGGGGGTCTTATACCCATTGACCCGCAGACCCTCGGTTACCCGGTCAGCACCCCTGAAGACCAGCGCTACCTCAACGATTCGATCGCTCAAGCCAAGGTGCGCAACTCGCTGGCCATTGCTGATGTTGATATCAGTCAGTACGACATTGTGTTCATTTCTGGAGGCTGGGGTGCGGCCTATGACCTGGCGCAGTCACCGGTCATGGCCACCAAGGTCAGCGAGGCTTATTACGGCGACCGCACGGCGGTGATTGGCGGTGTTTGCCACGGCGTGTTGGGGCTGGTGAATGCCAAAGATCAAGAGGGCAACACGTTGATCGCCGGGCGCCGAATGACTGGCGTCACCGATAAGCAAGTCAAGGAGCTCGGCATTGAAATAACGCCCCTGCACCCAGAGACCGAGTTGCGCAAAGCGGGTGCGCTGTTTGAAAGCCAGACCGCCTTCCGGGATATTTTCGCTACCCACGTGGTGGTGGATAACGAGCAGCGGTTTGTCACGGGGCAAAATCAAAACTCAGGCCTCGAGACGGCGCACCGCATGATGCAAGTCATCGCGGACCGCGGATAACGCCTGTGAACGTCGCCCTCAAAGCGGTTGTGCTGCTATGTGGTGTGCTCTTTATCGTTACGGGCCTGCGTTGGCTGCTGGCGCCGGCTGGTGTGGCGCCTGAATTCGGTTTGGCATTGAGTACCGGCGTTGGCCTTAGCTCTCAGATCGGCGATATGTCAGCTTTTTTCCTGACGCTTGGCGTGAGCATTTTGATGGGGCTCACTACCGGGCGCGCCATTTGGTACTACCCGCCGATGATTTTGCTCTCGCTGACTGCCGTTGGACGCATTCTGGCCTGGCTGCT
>JAAEZV010000090.1 GCA_018222695.1 Gammaproteobacteria bacterium | reverse complement strand
TAGTTGAACTGCTCGGCCATACACCAATCTTCGGTCAGCCCCCCCGCCCCATGCATTTGCATGCAGCGGTCGATAATCGCTTGAATCATGAGCGGCACACTGATTTTGGTGGCCGAGATCAGCTCGATCGAGGGCTTCACGCCGTGATGATCAATGTGCCAACAGGTCTTATGAACCAATAATCGCGCCATCTCGAGCTCAGCATAGCTCTTGGCGATATTTTCGCGAATCGACTGATGCTGGCTCAGTTTTTTGCCGAAGGTTTCCCGGTCTTCCACGCGCTGGCAAGCGAGCTCAAGGCAACGTTGCCCAGCGCCAATCAGTCGCATGCAATGGTGCATGCGGCCTGGCGCCAGGCGGCTTTGTGCGATCTCAAACCCCCTGCCCTCGCCGAGCAGCAGGTTTTCTGCGGGCACGCGGACATCGGTGAACGTCACCTCGGCATGCCCAATCGGTGCATCGTCGTAACCGAGCGTGGTCAGCGGTCGCAGTACCTCAACGCCGGGCGTGTCTTTGGGCACAAGAATCTGGGTTTGCTGCAAGTGTCGGTTCGGGTTCTCGGCATCGCTCTTGCCCATCACGATAAATATTTTGCAGCGCTCGTAGGGCGCACCGGTGATGAACCATTTATGGCCATTCAGTACCCACTCGTCGCCGTCACGGCGGATATCGAGCTGGATATTGGTCGCATCGCTTGAGGCAACTTGCGGCTCAGTCATGGCGTAGGAAGAGCGGATCTCTCCGGCCAGCAGCGGCGCCAACCATTCCGCCTTTTGTGCTTCGGTGCCGAACTTCATCAGCACCTCCATATTGCCCGTGTCCGGCGCATTGCAATTGAAAACTTCTGGACACCAGATCACACGGCCCATTTCTTCGGCCAGCGGCGCGTAGTCGAGAAAGCTCATGCCGCCATGATCGCTGTATTCCTCGTACTCAGTCGGTACAAACAGATTCCAAAGCCCCGCGCTGCGGGCCTTGTCCTTCAGCGACTCCACTAAAGGCATCGACGCAAAGCGGTTGTCCGCACCCGCGAGCGCCTCCTGATGAGCCACCTCATTCGGATAGATGTGCTCTGCCATAAAGGCCTGTAACTCGCCCAGTATGCGTGCGCTCTTATCACTCGGACCCATCATGAAATTCCCCTGGCACTTCGGTTACCCGCGTTTCGTCTCAGCACTCCCGAACAGCGTGTTCAGGGGCAGATAAACAAGCGGGTTGGTTTGTTTTAAACAGCGGCCATACTATATAGTCATCGGCCGCCAACAGAAACCACCGCGACGGGGATCGATGTCGCAGTGATGACGGTGACGGGTGCGGAGCCCACGAATGTGCGCTCCCTCTTCTGATAACAATACCAACGGCGAGCAATAAGCTGGGGCATAAGTGAATCTCATCACTGACACATCGTTCAGGCACACCACGCTGGCAACGCTGGCGCAAGAACGCGCATCCTCGCGCCCTGATGATACGGCGCTGCTGTTCGACTCGGGCGTTCGATTGTCCTATGCAGAAGCGTGGCACCAGGCGAACCAACTCGCCAGAGGCATTCAGCAGCTGGGCGTCAAACCGGGCGCCACGCTCACCTTTCAGCTCCCCAACATTCCCGAATCCGTCCCGTTGGCGATCGCCGCATCCATTTGCGGGCTGGTGATCAATCCGGTGGTGCCGATTTATCGCGGCAAAGAACTGGGGTTCATTCTGGGCGATGCCAAAACCGAAATCCTGTTCATACCGCACCGCATTCGCGGCTTTGATTATGTCGACATGATTCGTGAGTTGCGCTCCGGCCTGCCTCACCTGCGGCATGTGATCTGCTGTGGCGGCGAAGATGACTTGTCTGAGGACGTGCTGCGTTTTGAGGACGTAATGCAGAGTGGTGGTAGCGGATTGGCTGATATCGCGTCAGTGGATCCCGACGATACCAAGGTCGTGCTCTATACCTCGGGCACCACCGGCAATCCCAAAGCCGTGCGTCACAGTCACAACACCCTCGCCAAAGCGCTGGACAATGGCGTGATTGCGTGGGGTTTGGATGACCGGGATATGATGCTCATGCCGTCCCCGGTGACCCACGTCACAGGCTACGTCAACGGTATCGAGCTACCCTTTTTCACCGATACAAAAGTGCTGCTCATGGAAAGCTGGGTGGTGAGCCGCGCAGTGGAGCTCATCGAGACACACCACGCTACAACCTGCGTGAGTGCCACCCCCTTTCTGCGCGAACTGGTGGACGCCTGCCGGGAACAGGGCAAGGACCTGCCGAGCTTCCGGCTGTTCGCCTGCGGCGGCGCAGCGGTTCCCTCTGCGCTGATCTACGAAGCCAGTGAGGTGCTTGCCAACTGTCGCGCGGTGCGCGTTTACGGCTCTACCGAGGTGCCCTTGGTCACGGTTGGGTTCGTGGCAGACAATGAAACCCAGTTAGCCGCTGAAACCGATGGCCGGGTCTACAACTACGAAGTCAAAATCTGCGATGACGATGGCCAAGACGTGGGCCGGAACGCCGATGGGGAGATCTGGGTGCGAGGGCCTGCGATGATGCAGGGGTATCGGGATGCGGAGCAGAACGCCGCAGCGTTTTCCGAAGACGGCTTCTTTCAGACCGGCGACATTGGACAACTCCTGGACTCTGATGCCATCGTCATCACTGACCGCAAAAAAGACATTATCATTCGCGGTGGCGAGAACTTGTCGGCCAGAGAAATCGAGGAGATCGTGCTGCTTCACCCTGCAGTGGCTGAAGCGGCAGCGGTCTCGGCACCACATGAGCGATTGGGCGAGGGTGTAGCCGTCTTTGTCACGCTATACGGCGACGAGGCACCCACCCTGGCCACGTTGACGGCATTATGTGCTGAGCACCAACTGGCCAAACAGAAATGGCCACAGTGGCTATCTGTCGTGGCGGAAATGCCGAAAACGCCTTCGGGTAAAATCCAGAAGGCGGCGTTGAGAGCGCAATTAAAGGAACAGGGTGTTCAGCTTAGCTGAGCACCGGACCGAGAGGACACGCACCGTGAATGCATCCAACCCCATACCCACTGACTACGACACTTTCAGAGCGTCCATCCGGGAGTTCCTGAAAGAGGCACTGACTCCTGAGCTCATCCGAGCGGGCGAACGCACGACCAGCGTGTTCTCTGACTTTGAAGCTGGCCGCCAATGGCAGAGCATCCTGCACGCTAAAGGCTGGGGTGCGCCGGAGTGGCCAATAGAGCATGGTGGCACGGGCTGGGACATTCAGCAGCGCTATATTTTTCTGGAAGAGTGCAAGCTGGCCAATGCGCCAAATCCAGTGATGATGGGCATACAGATGCTCGGGCCCATGCTGATGCACTTTGGTACCGAGGCACAGAAAACCCAGTTTCTCCCCGGCATCATCTCGGGTGATGACGTGTGGTGTCAGGGCTACTCCGAGCCCGGCTCCGGATCGGATCTTGCCTCGCTGAAAACCACGGCGGAGCGTGATGGTGAAGAATACGTGGTGAACGGCACCAAGATCTGGACCAGCATGGCGCATCACTCCAACTGGATCTTCTGTCTGGTGCGCACCGACAAGAACGTGAAACCACAAGCGGGGATCAGCTTTCTCTTGATCGATATGGCGACCCCGGGCATCACGGTGGCCCCTTTCCCAAGCCTGGACGGCGAGGTCGAGCAGTGCCAGGTGTTTTTCGAGAACGTGCGTGTGCCCGTGGCAAACCTGCTGGGCGAGGAAAATCAGGGCTGGACAGTGGCCAAGTACCTGTTGGAGTTTGAGCGCGGCGGGCAGCATTTCACCATTGAGCTAAAAAAACAGCTTGGCAAACTTCAACGCGCCATGGCGAACCCCAACAGTCGCGCCATCGATGACCCGACCTACGCCTACCGCGTGGCCGAGACTGAGATTGATGTGATGGCGCTGGAGCAGACCGAGCTGCGTATCAAAGGGAGCCTTTCAGCGGGCGATAATCCGGGCGCCCTATCCTCTCTGGTGAAGGTCTCCGGCACGGAGCTGGGCCAGCGCTGCGCCGAGCTACTGATCGAAGCAGCTGGCCAGAGTGCCATGCCATGGCAAAGCGATGTGCTCGCACCCGACTACACCGGCGACACCGCCGCACCTGCCGAATGCGTGACCACCATGGCCGAATACATCAACAGTCGCGCCACGACGATTTATGGCGGCACCGCTGAAATTCAGCGCGGCATCATTGCCAAGCATGTACTGGGGCTCTGATTCATGTCGGCGCATATGACTGAAGACCAGACCCTGCTGCAGGACGCGGCCGAGCGCTACCTGCGCGACAGCTACGACTTCAACCAGCGAAGGGAACGCATTGCCGGAGGGGTGTATAGCGACCCAGGCCAGTGGCAGGCCTTTGCGGAAATGGGTTGGCTGGCGCTGCCTGTCCCGGAGGAATTTGGGGGACTGGGAATGGGCACCCGGGAAATGGCCATACTGGCCGAACTGTGTGGTCAGTTCCTGGTGACAGAACCCCTGATCGACGCATTGGCAGCGACTCACGCCATTATTGGCGTCAGCCAACAGCAGGAAAGCGTTTTACCACGGGTGGCCGAGGGAGAACTGATACCGGTTGCGGCCATTGACGAGGCTGACGCAACGTCACGACTCTCGCCTGGCACCACACTGACCCAAACCGACGCGGGCTGGCATCTGTCGGGCGCGAAACACTGGATTAGCGCTGGCGCCTCCGCCACTCATCTGGCGGTGCTTGCGCAGGGTGCCGAGGGCCTTGCCTGGGTGCTGGTACCCACGGCAGCCGATGGCGTTGAGTGTGACACCTTCCCGACTCACGATGGACGGGGTGGCATGAACTGCCGATTGGATCTCGTGCTCGAGGCTGACCACATCCTGCTGCAAGGGCAACCTGCCTCCGACGCTTTGGAGGCGTACCGGGCGCTGGCGATGACACTGAGCAGTGCCGAAACGCTCGGCGCGACACAGGCTGCACTCGACACCACCGTGGACTACACCAAGCAACGCGTGCAGTTTGGACAGCCACTGGCTTCATTTCAGGCACTACAGCACCGCATGTCCAACATGCTAATCCAGACCGAACTCACGCGGTCACTGATTTATGCCGCATGCAATGCTGCTGATAGCGGTCATGACAACGCTGCTCGCTTCGCCCGGGCCGCAAAAGTCAAAGCAACCACGGTCGGTAGAAAAGTATCCCAAGAAGCCATCCAGCTGCACGGTGGCATCGCGACAACCGATGAATATATTGTGGGACACTTTTTCAAACGCATTACTGCGCTGGAAAGCTGGGTATGCTCCAAGGGTGAAGCTCTAAAAGAATTCATGGCGCTCTCGCCGTCCTAACGCGCGCTGGACAAGACCGAAGCGCAAAGCATCAGCACCGAACCATATGACATAAAACCAAGGAGAAGAATGATGGACCTGCAACTGAAAGATAAAGTGGCCCTGATCACTGGCTCAACCAAGGGCATTGGCCGCGCCATCGCCGAGACGCTGGCGGATGAAGGGTGTCATATCGGTGTCTGCGCACGGAATGAGGCCGAGGTTGACGAGACGGTCGCCGCATTAACCGCCAAAGGGGTGAAAGCCTGTGGCAGCGTGGTCGATGTCACAGACGCCGCGTCGATGGAATCCTGGGTCAATCAGTGCGCCGACACTCTGGGCGGCATTGATATTTTTGTACCCAATGTCTCCGCCGGCGGCGCGGACAGCTCGGAAGCCGGATGGCGGGCCAACTTTGAGGCTGACATGTTGGCAACCTGGCGTGGCGTTGAACTCACCACACCGCATCTCTCGAAGTCAGGCCAGGGCGCGATTGTCATTATCTCCACCACCGCGGCGGTGGAGGCTTTCGCGGGACCCAGCCCATATGGCGCAATCAAGGCAGGACTGCTGAACTACTCCAGCAACTTATCGCAAGCCCTGGCAGCGTCAGGCGTGCGAGTCAATGCTGTGAGCCCCGGCCCGATCTTTTTCGAGGGCGGCGCCTGGGAGCAGATCAAGACTCACATGACCGATTTCTACGATGCCACGGTCGCCAATATTCCGATGGGGAGAATGGGCACCAACTATGAAATCGCCGATACCGTGGCGTTTCTGGCCAGCCCCCGTTCGGCGTTTACGACAGGCGCAAACCTGGTAGTCGACGGCGGCTTTACCAAGCGGGTGCAGTTCTGAGCCCGTAGCGCTGCTGATCTCCAGCAAAAACCCCGGCTCCGGCCGGGGTTTTTGTATCGGAAAAGCGCTAGTCGATCTCAGTAATCAGGCGGTCCAGTTCGCGCAGTGTCGAGATGAGTGGCTCAGTGGGCAGTGGCCTCTTACCCACCGTCTCCTCCGCCATGGGCGCAATCGCACAACGCTCCGGCAACGCCTCGCCCGATGCCAACACCTCGTAGATAGTGGGTAGAAAGATAAACTGCAACCACTCCTCGAACTCGAGGGCGTCCATGGCAAAGGGCTGCTCCGAGCGCAATGCCTCCTGCGATGGCGGCGCATCAGACCACAGGTCGAGCTGACGCAAAGCAGCTTCGAGATCAATCAATTGCGCCGCGATGGCACTGCGAGGGCCTTCCATCTCCACGTTGCTAACCCTTTTCCATCCGGTGACCCACCCCCACGTTAACCCAGCTCCATATTAAAAGCAGGCAAGCTGTCTAGGATGTTGCGACCATAACGACGGCTGAGTAACCGCGTATCGAGTAGCGTAACGCGGCCCT
>JAAEZV010000089.1:5828-6698 GCA_018222695.1 Gammaproteobacteria bacterium | reverse complement strand
CCTCAACGCCCTTGTCTTGGATCCGTGCCATCGCCCGTATCAACCATGCCGCAACAGCGTGGGGTTCGGTAAATCCGGCCAGAGAGTGAATTTCCATGGCGCTCACGGACGCCGGCAGTAACGGCCAATCGTCCAGTCGGCCAGACACGGCGTGCGCGGCCTCATCCGGCAGCGTGACGTTGACCGTGATGCGGCCCATGGGATCGCAACCAAGATGCAAGGTGCCGAGGCCCTGCTCGCGCCAGCCTGCTGCAGACCGCGCCGCGGCGATCGCTGCGCCGCCGCCCTGAGCGCTGTCCACCACACACACCAATGGCGAGTCCCCCGCGCAGACCGCTTCCAGCTCACTCATGGAAACGCGCGGCGCCATGGCCTCTGCCATGCGCCGACTTTTGTCGCGCAAGGTACTGAATCGGCGCTGCCGTAGCAGCCGCAACGCTTCTGAAAGGTATCGCCTAAGGCGTGATCCGCTCATAGACCCAGGTGCTCGCCCATCCATTGTTCACAGGATGGTATCGCGAGCAGTCGCCGTTGGATTAGCCCGGAAACTGGTAATCCGCAAACATGTCGCGCAATGCGGTTTTCTGGATTTTGCCCGTGGCAGTGTGGGGCATGTCTTCGATGAACTGCACGTCGTCAGGAATCCACCACTTGGCGATCTTGCCGTCGAGATAGGTTTTCAATTCATCCGGCGAGGGCTCTTCACCGGGTGCTTTGACCACGATCAATAAGGGCCGCTCACCCCATTTTTCATGGAGTCGACCAATGACCGCGGCCTCCGCCACCTTGGGATGTCCAGTGGCGACGTTTTCCACCTCAATCGAGGAAATCCACTCACCGCCCGATTTAATGACGTCCTTGGTACGATCC
>JAAEZV010000089.1:0-5818 GCA_018222695.1 Gammaproteobacteria bacterium | reverse complement strand
ATTTGATGACGTCCTTCGTGCGATCCGTAATCGATACAAAGCCGTCCGGCGTGACTGTGGCCACATCGCCGGTCTCGAACCAGCCCTCCTCGGCGTGGGCGTCCGAACCATCGAGCTTGAAATAGCTTGAGCAGATCCAGGGGCCCCGCACCTTCAGCGCACCGAATGCCTCGCCATCCCAGGGGAGCTCGTTGTTATCGTCATCGGTAATTTTAATTTCCACACCCCAGATGGGCGTACCCACATTGGTGCGCATCTCGGCAAACTGCTCAGGGCTGTAAAGCTCGCGATGACCACCCGAGTGGTTCGTGGTACCCAGCGGGCTCATCTCGGTCATGCCCCAGGCGTGCCGCGTATCTACACCGTAGGTATCAAATTCTTCCATCACCGATAAGGGGCACGCAGAGCCGCCAACCACCACACGCGTCAGGCTCTCAACCTGCTCACCAGAGTCGCGCAGGTGGGCCAGTAGGTTGAGCCAGACCGTAGGCACGCCGGCGGACATGGTCACCCCCTCTTCGTTAATGAGCGCCGCCAATGTCGGGCCATCGCCCATCTTGTTGCCGGGCATCACCATCTTCGCACCGGCCACAGGGCAAGCGTAGGGATTACCCCAGGCATTGACGTGGAACATCGGCACAATCGGCAGCATCACGTCGCCACTGGAGATGTTCATGGCATCGGGAATCAAAGTGGCGTAGGTGTGTAACACCGTGGAGCGATGGCTGTAGAGCACGCCTTTAGGGTTGCCCGTGGTGCCCGAGGTGTAGCAGAGCGAGCAGGCCGCCTGCTCGTCCAGCTCGGGCCATTCAAAGTCAGCGCTCTGCGCCGCCATGATCTCTTCATAGCAGAGCACATTGGCGCGATCGGTCTCCGGCATGTGCTCGCGGGTGGTCATGATGACCCAGCCCTCAACACCTGTGCACTCGCCGGCGATCCCCTCGATCAAGGGCCAGAAATCGGGGTCAAGGAAGACGTAGCGATCTTCAGCGTGATTGATGATGTAGACGATTTGTTCCGGGAAAAGCCGCGGGTTAATCGTGTGGCAAACGAAGCCCGAGCAAGCGGAGCCGTAATAGGTCTCCATATGACGGTAGTCGTTCCACGCCAGCGTGGCGATGCGGTCACCCAACTTTAGGTCCCAAGCCTGCATGGCATTGGCCAGCTGCCGCGCCCGTGCAAAACAGTCGCGATAGGTGTAGCGGTGGCGAGGGTTGTCCCGCGTGATCGAGACGATCTCCTTGTGTCCATGCACCCGCTCGGCGTGCCGTACGATCGAGGTGATCGTCAGCGGAACATTCATCATCAAACCATTCATGGCCGTTTATTCTCCTTCGTCTTCGAGCGGGGAATGTACCGATTTGCAGTAGGGGTCAGCAACCCAGAATAGCGTCGCCTATCAAGCAACCAGCGCCCATTGATCGACGCCCTCAACGCTGGATCTCAGAGTTCGCCCCTCGCCCTCGAGCTTGATCAAATGCGCCAGCAAAGACAGCTTGGCCCACTCGTGCATGGCCGGGTCCACATCGTCGTAAACGGCAGTGACCAAGCCGTCCAGTGACTGAGGCGCACTGCCAAGCGCCGAGGCGACCTTGGCTTCACGCATAAGACGGTGCCGCACGAGCTTTTCCACCTCACCACGACAATCCGGAATCAATTCGCCATGACCCGGCGCAACCACCTTGACGTCGTAGTCGAGCAGTCGCCTCAGCGAGGCAATGTAGTCGGCCATGTTGCCGCCCGGCGGCACAATCACCACCGTAGATCCATTCATGATGTGGTCGCCCGCAAACACCATGCCCTCCTCCTCGAGCAGAAAGCAGACATGGTTATCGACATGGCCGGGCGTGCGAATCGCGCGAAGCGTCCAACCTTCGCCAGAGATGCAATCGTTGTCCTCGATCTGCGCCGCAGGCTGAAAAGTCAGGTCCTGATGCTGGTCGTCCGCCGTCACCCGACCAATCAGCGTGGCGCCGGTCGCCTCCGCTAAGCGCGCGGCCGCCGGCGAGTGGTCAGGGTGCGTGTGGGTGCAAGCAATAAATTTCAGACGATCGCCCACACAGTTGAGAATGGCCTCAATGTGTGACGGTTCAGCGGGCCCGGGGTCCACGACCACCAAATCGGTTTCACCCACAATGTAGGTATTGGTACCGGGACCGGTCATGGGACCGGGATTCGGCGCCACGATGCGTCGCACCCCAGCCGACAGTGAACGGACTTCTCCGTGGGGCTGCATCTCACTCCACCAGTTGGGGGATTGCGACTTCCGGGTTAACGTCGGCGTCGTAGTCAACGCCGTCCACACCAAAGCCGAAGAGTTGCAGGAACTCCTGACGGTAGCCATCAAAATCAGCAAGCGTTTTCAGATTGTCGGTGTCGATCTGCTCCCAGATACCCGCGACTTCTGCCTGCACTGCGGGGTCGAGTTCCAACTGGTCAACCCGCAGTCGGCCTGCCTCATCCACCTCGCCATCGCTGTAAAGTCGCTCCCGGAACAGCCGGTCAATCTGCTCGATACAGCCTTCGTGAACGCCGCGCGCCTTCATCACCTTGAATAGAATTGCCAAATAAATGGGCATCGCGGGTATCGCGGCTGACGCCTGAGTCACGACCGCCTTCAATACCGATACGCGGGCGTCGCCACCCTGTGAGGCCAACTGCTCGCGAATCCCCTCCACGCGATGATCAAGATCTTTTTTGGCCGCGCCGATGGTGCCGTGCCAGTAGATATCCCAAGTGATCTTCTCGCCGATATAGGTGTATGCAGTCGTCTTGGCGCCCTCGGCCAACACGCCTGCCTCAGCCAGCGCGGTGATCCACATCTCCCAGTCCTCACCGCCCATCACCGCCACGGTGTGGTCGATCTCTTCCTGGGTCGCCGGCTCGAGATGAAAATCCTGAATCGCTTCTTTGTCGGTGTTCACACCCTTCTGGGTCGTCGCCTGACCAATCGGTTTCAGTGTCGACGTGAACACTTCACCCGTTTTAGGGTGGGTCCGCCGCGGCGCGGCCAGGCTGTAGACCACTAAATCCACCTGACCGAGATCTGCCTTGATGAGGTCGATCACGCGCATCTTCATCTCATCCGAGAAGGCATCACCGTTCAGGCTCTTGGCGTACAGGCCCGCCTCCTCTGCGAGCTGGTGGAAGCCCGCCGAGTTGTACCAGCCGGCGGTGCCAGGCTTGCGATCCGTTCCAGGTTTCTCGAAGAAGACGCCAATCGTCGATGCGCCAGAACCAAACGCCGCGGTAATCCGCGACGCCAGCCCGTAACCGGTAGACGCGCCCAACACCAGCACCCGCTTGGGGCCGTCAGCGACGTCACCCTTGCTACGGACGTGCTCTGCCTGACGCCGCACGTTCTCAAAACACCCGGTAGGGTGGGTAGTCGTGCATAAAAAGCCGCGGACTTTGGGCTGAATCACCATGGCAGGGGCTCCAGAAAAACGAGCGCAAAGTCTAGCATGCAGGGGGGAATTCGTAGCACACTCGGCGGCGCGCACAGAGCGAATGATCTGCGCTGTCCGCGTCATAACATTGAGCTAGATCAGAGAATCTGGCACCGTGAAAATTGCCTTGGGAGACAATAATGCAAATCGAAACCGCCATCCTCGCACCCGCCGCAGTCCTTGCCGGCTGGACCATGATTGTTTTTCTCTGGCTACTGGCCAGACGGCTGCCCGCCTTTGCCGCCGCCGGGGTCAAATTAGGGGAGATGCCAGCCGGGGCGCGCGGTGGCGATGGCGAGGCGCAAATGCCCGCCAAGGCCAACTGGATCTCACACAACTATTCACACCTGATGGAGCAGCCCACGGTCTTTTATCCCGTCGTGATCATGCTCGCGTTAATGGGCGATAACTCCGGTCTCAGCGTGAATCTCGCCTGGGGCTATGCCGGCATTCGGGTGCTGCACAGTCTGTGGCAAGCCAATGTGAATACGATTCCGGTGCGCTTTGCGCTGTTTGCCCTATCGAGTCTATGCCTGATTACCCTCGCGGCAAGGGCCGTGATGCAAGCGCTGTAAGGATCGCGGGGCGCGCCCCGCGCCCCTCTTTCGCTCACGGGGTCCAACTATCCAGATCCTCGGGCGTATCGATATCGGCCACGTAATGGAGATTGTCAGTCTGCCACTCCAGTAACCAGTCCGGGCGCTGGTGACGCCACGCACCGCTGCCAAAATCGCCCTCACCTCGCGCTATTTTCAAAGCGATCCGCCGACTGAATAGCACGGGGTTCCCGGGGCGTGCGCCGACCATGGGCCCGACAAACTCAATCGCCGCGTCGGCGTGTTTATAAGCGCCAATGAGAGATATCAGGTCTTGTCGCGTCAGCGCCGGCATATCGACGGGTAGCACCATCACAGCATCGACTTCCTGCGAGAGGCTTGCCACGCCGAGTCGCAGAGAATCCGACTGGGAGTGACCACCCATCGGCTGCGTCACCTCAACGAGACAACCATCGTTAAACAACGAATCCGCTTGCGTCACAAGCGGCGAGATTTCCGACTGATAGTGACCTGTCACTGCGACCACCTCATCGACACCGGCGTCGCTCAAGATCCGAAGACCACGAAGAATCAGCGGCTCTCCCTCAATCTCAATCGCCCCCTTTGCGCGGCCGCCCAGCCGCGCGCCCTCTCCGGCCGCAAGTAGCACCGCACCAATCCGCAGTCGCCCGGTCTTGCAGTCGCCGGGCTCGCAGCAAGCTTCCTCAGTCACAGTCGCGCCTCGATCATCTCAAGGCCACCAGACTGAACCACTCTTGCGGTAAACACATTGCTTGAATCCGTCCCAAGGCGCGCACATAAACATAACGCTGACTCACAACAAGCTCACATCACCATGCGTTTCACGTCACCCAGCAAACCGGTGAGCTCGGTCAGGAAGCGGCCGCCGTCGCCGCCGTTAACAACCCGATGATCATAGGAGAGCGCGAGCGGCAGTAGCGTTTGCGGCCTGAACACCTCGCCATCCCAGACCGGCTGCACGGCGGCCCGACCCACGCCAAGGATCGCCACCTCGGGCGCATTGATAATGGGTGTGAAGCCCCGTCCACCAATGGCGCCGAGGCTACTCACGGTGAATACGCCACCCTGCATGTCATCGGGTCTGAGCTGTTTATCTCGCGCGCGCTCCGCCAACGCCACGGTTTCGGCTGCCAGTTCCCAGATCGACTTTTTATCGACATCGCGAAGCACTGGCACCACGAGGCCCGCCGGCGTATCGACCGCCATGCCGATGTGGCAGTAGTGCTTCATGACCAGCGTTTCACCGCCATCGGCTAGCGAGGACTTCAATTTGGGATGTTCACGCAGCGCGACCGCACAAGCTTTCAGGATGAAGGGCAAGGGTGTGAGTCGCACGCCCCTATCCGCCGCCTCGCTTTTCAGCTCCTTGCGAAAGCGCTCCATATCGCTGATATCCGCGTCATCAAACTGCGTCACATGCGGGATATTCAGCCAAGAACGCACCATGTTGTTGGCGGTGACCTTGTCGATCCGGCTGCGGCTCGTTTTCTCAATCGCACCAAAGCGCGCATAGTCCTGCTCGGGAATCGCGGGCAAGCCCGCCCCACTTGACGACGGTTCGGCGGCGAGGGCCTGCGCCACATGCTGCTGCAGGTCTTCCTTGAGGATCCTCCCCCGGGCGCCCGTGCCCTTTACCTGCGAGAGCGTCACACCGAATTCACGGGCGAGCTTTCGCACCGCGGGGCCCGCATAAACGGTGTCTGGTTCTGACAACGCAGCGGGTCTTTCTCCTCCGCGTGGCACGGATAGAGTGGCTACCTCGTGAGTGTCCAGATGGGAGGCGTCCTCATC
>JAAEZV010000088.1:1892-6722 GCA_018222695.1 Gammaproteobacteria bacterium | reverse complement strand
AGCATGGCGTGCCCATGGGCGGCGTGCTGAATGCCAAACCCAAACAGGATGCGAGACCACGGTTTGTTGTCGCGGCCCATGCCGACCCTGGCGCGACCGGCGCACCCGGGCATCCGCTTCAGCGGATTCAAATCATCAAAGGCTGGGTCGGATCCGATGGATCGTTTCATCAATCGGTTATCGATGTGGCAGGGAATGCTGACAACGGCGCCACAGTGGATCCACTGAGCTGTAAAGCTGAGGGGGAAGGTTTTGCCACCTTGTGCGGAGTCTGGGAGGACTCAGCGTTTGATCCACAGCAAGATGCGGTCTACTACGCCCGAGTGGTCGAAAATCCCAGCTGCCGGTGGTCAACGCGAATGTGCCTGTCGCTACCAGAGGGCCAGAGACCCGATGGGTGCGACAACCCACGCATCCCGAAGGTTATTCAGGAGCGCGCCTGGACGGCACCCATCTGGTTCGATTCAAGCCGGTAGACTGGGGTGGGGCTGTCTGAAATGGACGCCCATCAGACATCCTGACATTCAGGGATCTCTGGATCATCTAGCAGTTCGCTGCAAGACATATCTGCCATAGCCAGAAAACAGCGTTTCATCAGCTCAACTTTTTCTGCATTGGGTCCAGAGTTCGCCTGCGACTCAATCTGATTGATCTGACCCAATTGCGCTTCGCACTGCCCTTCCATGCGGGCCTCAATCATCTGCAGCATCCCCGCATCCATGCCCCGACTACGCATCTCTTCAATACCGCACGCTTGACTATGAGCACACTGCGCCATGAAAGCTTCGGCGAGGGAATCGTCATCATCCGCAAGCGTCACGTCGTTTTTTAATGCCAATACGGTCGCTGCAATCAATATCAAAATGCGCATAGCTTCTCGCCCCCCGGATCCTTGGCCTTTCACTCACCCCTAAACTACTGACGATTCAAAAGCCCGGAGTAATCCTCATTAAAGAGAATTCAAGCGCTTCGTCTGTTATTCATGTGTCACTTTGAATCAGCGATCGAGCATGCTTAGATACTGATTATTGACTGGGGGACGTAACATGCAGCTATCCAACGAGCTTTTCTTCGCTTTATTCAGCATTGTCATGGTGGTCGCCGTGATTTGGTTCATGCGCAGCGCCACCCGGTTTAAGGCTTGGGCCAAAAGTCGCGACGAGAAAAACATGGATGAGTGATGTCGCCACAGGGGCGCAGAACCGCACATTGAGGCTAATTCTCACGTTGCTTTTGACGCTCTCCAGCGGAGCTTTGGGCGACACAAAAAGCGCTGATGATTGGCAAATAACCCAGCCTGATGCTGTCAGCCTCTCTGAGGAAGCTTTGTCATCGATTTCTCAGGACATTGAGAACGGGCGCTATGGGCACATCGATGCGTTTCTGGTAGCTCGCCACGGCAA
This sequence comes from Gammaproteobacteria bacterium, assembly GCA_018222695.1. Taxonomy (GTDB): domain Bacteria; phylum Pseudomonadota; class Gammaproteobacteria; order Pseudomonadales; family Halieaceae; genus Luminiphilus. The sequence continues at coordinate 5,319 of JAAEZV010000088.1, read as the reverse complement.
ACTGGTCTTCGAGCAATACTACAAGCACGACTATCCGTCGATATACGGGCAAGAAGCCGCGACGCCGGGCGCGCTGGTCGTTAACGATCCCAGCGGGCCTTATAACTATTTCAATCCGTGGTGGCACCCCTACTACCGGAACACAACACTGCACTCTATGCAGTCAGTCACGAAATCCGTCGTGTCCGCATTGGTAGGTATCGCGATATCCCGAGGGGAGTTTCCTACTCTCGATACGCCGGTGCTCCAGTTCTTCGACGAGGCTACCGTATTGAACATTGATCGGCGCAAACGAGACATGACCGTGCGCGATCTCCTCACCATGAGCGAAGGTTTACTGTGGGATGAGAACCTCCCCTACAACGATCCCGAGAATTCATTTGCCGTCATGGCGAAGGCGCACAATTGGGTGCAATACACCCTCGATCTGCCGATGGGGACAGAGCCCAGCACCGTCTTTAACTACAACAGTGGCGCCACACTCATCTTGGGGCACATCTTTCGACTCGCGACCGGCATCGATATCGAGGAATACGCGGTGGAGCATCTATTCACGCCACTCGGTATTAACGACTACTTCTGGGACAGAACGCCTTACGGGCTAACCGATACTCAGGAAGGGCTGTACATCTCAGCGCGGAGTCTCGCCAAGATTGCGCAGCTCTTTTTGCAGAAAGGCCGGTGGCAAGACGAGCAGGTCATCCCAGCCACATGGATCGGAGAGTCCACCGCACCACACTACCTGACTGGCGCCGCGGGAGATGAGGCCTACGGCTATCTGTGGTGGTCTCAACCCTACACTTTCCAGGAAAGAACGCTGAGGGGCTACTTTGGTAAGGGATTTGGTGGGCAAAGGCCTATCTTCCTGCCGGAGTTAGACATGGTGATTGTACTCACCGGCTGGAACATACTGCCCGGACAACCCTTCTTTCATGCCATGGAGGCGATTGAGCGGGTCACAGCGTCAATTACTGAATGACGCACTCAACAGAACCTTCAGCTGACGTGGCGTTATAGAAAGAAAAATATCCACACTTCATCGGCACATAACCTGACGAACAGAACCGTCAGGGTTTGTGATGACCCGGCAATCTTGGGTGCCGCCTGAAGTGCTAGTTGGCCCCGCAGCGCAACCAGACAGCAGCAAAAACATTGTCACCAAGCGAAACATCATTCGCTTCTCCAGCTTTGCATGCCCGCTGAAACAACAAAGCCCGCAAACAGCGGGCTTTGTTGTTTATGGCGGAGAGGGAGGGATTCGAACCCTCGATACGTTGCCGTATACACACTTTCCAGGCGTGCGCCTTCGACCACTCGGCCACCTCTCCGTGGGCGCGGAGTTTAGCACAGCGGCACCGTCCGGATAGCGCAAACGCGAGCTAGAACGAGGTGCCAATCTCAATGCTGAAGTGATATTTCTCCGACGACTGCGGACCATTCAAGTCGAGATAAATCGGCTGTGCGTAGGACGCCTCCGCATACCACCCCTTTGCTAGCGGAACCCTCACAAAAGCGGTCAGGTCTACCTGTTCGCCGCCGAACGCACCGGGATTGGTAACCGGAGCCGGGTAGGGAAAAGCAGGGATCGGCACCCGGAGCGACGCATCCTCCCCATCAATATCATCTCGCCAACGGTAATCCAGTCGAACGCCGGGCTTGAAAGCCGATGCGCCCTTCCACATCAACCAGCCTCCCAGACTGGCCTTGTTGCCGAGCCGGTAATCGCGGTCGTTCTCACCGGTTCTCAGGGTAAAGCTGCCATCGACGCCCCAGTCCCACTGCGCCTCATATTTTCGAAAACTCACGAACAACGGGAAGTCCCAAGTACCTGAGCCCAGCTGCATGGTGTAAGGCAGTTGCTGGTTGCCCGGCGCCCTGGGCGTGTCGCCCTCTTCGTCGATCGATCCGGTTGGCATGCTCACACCCGCACCGATTTTCCAAAGACTGTTGAGTGACTGACTCACCGTCGAATCGACCACCAAAGCAATATCACCGACGCCCTCCGAACTGATATTGAAGGCGTCATAGCCCGGAATGATTGAAATGTGGTCCGTGCTCTGCATGACGAAGGGCAATTGCGCGCGCAGCGTTGTCGCCTGTGTTAAATCGTAGGCTACCCGAATCGCGTGCACCTCCTGCGTGATTTCAGTGGGCACCACGGGATAATTATTTTCAGTGCGCGTGTCGACGCCGGGTGTAAACAGCACCTCATCATAGGAAACGCTATGGGTACCCAGGTAATACTCGTCGTATTCAGAGATCGCATAGGTATAAGACAGATGCCAACGATTTTGCGTTGCGGTCCGATCCGCCTCACTGACCACGTTGGCATCGAACAACTCGTCGATCGATAGGTCCAGCAAGTCGGTGGGTACTGTTTGCGCCAACGCAGTCACCTGCAAGCCTCCCCCAAGACAAAAACCCATCAACCGTAGGGGCACCGGTAGCCAAATCATCCCTCTCATTCTCATAGGACACCTCGCTTATTCACTGTTATGTGCTTCACCTTTGTTTATCCAGACAAGCATCCAAGACTTCTCTCAGTTCTTCCATTCTGATTGGCTTGGTCAGATAATCGATCATGCCTTCAGCCATATACCGCTCTCGATCTCCACTCATGGCGTGCGCAGACAACCCGACAATCTCGCAGCCCGGGTGTATGCCCTCACCAGCTTGAAGAGCGCGAATCTGACGCGTCGCCTCCAGGCCGTCCATCTCAGGCATCTGGATATCCATGAGGATCAGGTCAAATGCCCGCTTCTTAAAGGCCTCGACGGCCTCCAGACCATTGGCAGCGACAGCAATCTCAATACCCCACTTCGCCAGCAGCTCTCGAATGATGAACTGGTTGACTTCCGAGTCCTCTGCCACAAGTACTTGCAGATCATAGGTAACGGGTAAGGGGTACTCTGTTGCGCCAGTGGTCGGCGCAGAGGCCGAGGCGGTTGGGTTTGTCAGGCGCTCTAATCTTGCTGACTCCTTGCCACTCGCCGCAGTTTTGGATGCCTCTGTCGCCCACTCGCTGATGGTGTTGTCGCCGGGCGCCTCCAGAGGCAATTCCACCCAGAACAAGCTGCCCTGACCATGGCGAGAATCAAACCCAATCCGCCCTCTCATCAGTCGGACCAGTTGCTCGGTTATCGCCAGACCTAGGCCGGTACCACCATGGGCACGGGTGAGACTCACATCAGCCTGATAAAACTCACCAAAAATGCGCGTTTGATCATCCGGGTGAATACCGGGCCCGGTGTCTGCGACGGTAAACCGGAATTGCTCACCCTTATCCGTGTCGGTGAGGCCCGCCGTGACAGTAATACTGCCCTCATCGGTAAATTTCACCGCGTTGCCTATCAGATTGAGCAAGATTTGCCGGATTCGACCCGGATCACCGACCACCACCTCAGGAACCGCGGGATCGGTGGTAAAA
>JAAEZV010000088.1:0-1882 GCA_018222695.1 Gammaproteobacteria bacterium | reverse complement strand
TTGCGATGCGGGCTCTGAAAACAGCGCTTCAATCGAGCCAAGGCTGTCCCGCAGGCTAAATGCTGAGCGTCCCAATTTCAGACGGCCCGCCTCGATTTTAGTGAAATCAAGGATGTCGTCGATGATAAGCAGCAGTGCGTCAGCCGAACGCTCGATCGTCTCAAAGTACGCCCGCTGCTGCTCGGTGAGGCCACCCTGTTTCAGTAACGCAATCATCCCCATCACACCGTTCATCGGGGTGCGAATCTCATGGGACATATTGGCAAGGAAGCTTGATTTAGAGCGCGCCGCAGACTCTGCCTGGTCCCGAGCCTCTTCAAGGTCCACAATCATTTTACGGAGCCGCTGCTCGCGGTCACCGATGCGCACCAGCATCTCGTTAAAGGCGTCGACAACAGAACCCAGCTCGTTCTTCACCCCGTAAGAAAACCGCTGACTGTAATCCTCGCGATCAGTTACCTCAGACATCATGTCGGCCAGATCGGAGAGCGGCTCTGTGATCCGCGCGTTAAACACCCGCGACAGCACATACGCCGCGACCATACCAAGTAACCAGAGTACAAACGCAATTCCCGAGATCCACACCAGCTGCTGGTAGACGGGCCACAGATCGACACGAATTTCCAGCGAGGCAATTTGCTCCTGATCAAGCAACACAGGCACGCTAAGTGACTCGGAATACAACCCCTGAACGCCGGACTGATCCTCGAGCAGCGAGCGTCGATAGGTCACGAAGATCTCGCCTTCCGGCAAGGTAATTCGCGCCTCAATGACATCGTCCACCGTACGCAGACCATTCAATAGCTCAGCGGCCGTTCCGGGGTCTTGGAACACAATGGATGCGGTGAGATTAGAGGCCAGAACGCTACCCAGCGCAGAGCTGCGCTCAAGTACCTGACCCCGGGAGGTGTCCAGGGAGACCCCTACAAGCACCAGCAAGAACAAGCCGCCCACTACGCCGGTGATAAACGCACCGACACCAGCCAGATGACGATGGATTGAGGTCGTGCGCCCCGACTTAATCACTTTGCGTCTCCCCCACCACCTCGGAAAGCTGCAATAGCTTGCTGCTGGCTTTGAGGCCTGCAGATTCCAACGCACCCAGGTTCACGACCAGCCCCATTCGCGCGCCGCGCCGCTTGAGCTCCACCATGCCGCCGTCTTGTGCAAAACCCGGTTGATCACTGACCCTGAGCGCGATGGCACCATCCGGCGCGAACAGCGCAGGATCGCCATACAGCACATCACACCCTTCGGTATTGCCGACCTCAACAGCCCGGACCGTTCGCCCTTTGGGCTCGGATGCCACCATTTCCGACAACAGGGCCGATACTTCAGAGGACGAGTCCACACAGAAGTGCGTGCCGGGGCGCCGATCAGGCCAACTGACGAACTGAGGTAGCCTGAGCAGAAATACGGCTTTCAGCTCAACCTCTGTCAGGCCTGGCGCACTGCGAGAGGGCTCGGAGGACAGCACCGTACACACGCAGAGCACCGCACCTAATAAGGCGCTAAGTCCAACTCGTTTAGAGGGCATGAGGGTTACTGTCTACCCAGACGCTGGGGGTTGATAGCGAGCGGCTCGGTGCTGCGCCAAGGAGTGATATCAATACCCCCTCTGCGCTGATAAAAACCCACCACCTGGAGTGAGTCGGGCTTTAGCGCCAGGAGGTCCGCAAAGATTTGATCCACGCATTGCTCGTGGAAACCCTGATGAGATCGATACCCAGTGAGATATGCCGAGACACTCTCGTGATCAATGGCTTTGCCGCTATAGCGAATAGACAGGCTGCCCCAATCCGGCTGCGCGGTGACAGGACACAGAGAACGCAAACTATGACTTACAAGATGCTCAGACACGACATTCCCCTTCCCTGGTGAG
>JAAEZV010000087.1 GCA_018222695.1 Gammaproteobacteria bacterium | reverse complement strand
CGTCTCAATATCTTGCTCACCCAGCGCCGTCATGTGCACGCATTGGGTGCGCGGGCCGAGCAGTCCGACCCGCTCGAGGAAATCGATCGGGCGAACACCTGACCGCTCCACTGAGGCCAGCACCTCTTCGCGGGTCTCGTGCAGGTGGATCTGTATGGGGGCGTCGAGCTCTTCGGCGAGCATCGCCACTCTGCTAAGGGTTCCCTCACTCACCATATAAGTAGAGTGCGGCCCGAAGCCGACATCGATGCGATCGTGATCGCGGTACTGATCGCGCAACGCTAGGCCTCGATTGATGCAGGATTCAGCGTCTCGCGCCCATGCGGTTTCGACATCGATCACCGGAAAGGTGAGCAGTGCGCGCAGACCGCTGCGATCGACTGCCTCGGCGGTGACCTCGGGGAAAAAATACTGATCGGCCAGCGTGGTGGTGCCGCCCATCAATAGATCGGCAATCGCCAGCTCCGAGCCGTCGCGCACAAACTCCGGGCTGATGAAATGGCTCTCGGTCGGCCAGATGTAGCGCTGTAACCAGGTCATCAGTGACAGATCGTCGGCGTAGCCTCTCAGTAAAGACATGGCGGCATGGCAATGCAGATTGACGAGCCCCGGCATGAGAGCGCATCCGGGCAGTTCAATGTGCTCTCTGGCGTCGGCGACCCTCGCCTCCGGGGTGGGCAAAATCGCGGTAATGTGTCCTGCGCGAACGGCCACGCTGTGACCCGTCAGGATCTGGCGGCGAGGCATCATCGGCACCAGAAAATCGGGGTGCAGGACCGTGTCAAAATCGGGCATGGAGACTCCTCATGCGGGCCACCGATTATACAGGGGCCGAGGCCTCAAAACCGCCTGTTTTAGGCGCTAAAAACTCGCTTGAGGCGGGGTTGTTTGGTACACTCTCACTTTACGTATCCGGGCCCTTAACGGCCCAATTACGAGGCCGAGTTAAGTAGCCCGCATGGCAGAAAATCCGCAGGAAATGGCGCGGGAAATCCTCCCCGTCAACATCGAAGATGAGCTGAAACAGTCGTACATGGACTACGCCATGAGCGTGATCGTGGGTCGCGCCTTGCCGGATGTCCGAGACGGCTTGAAGCCCGTGCATCGCAGAGTGCTGTTTGCGATGAATCAGCTTAACAACGACTGGAACAAGCCCTATAAAAAGTCGGCCCGCGTGGTGGGTGATGTGATTGGTAAGTACCACCCTCACGGTGACTCGGCGGTTTACGACACTATCGTGCGAATGGCTCAGGATTTCTCCCTGCGCTACACGCTGGTAGACGGGCAGGGCAACTTTGGCTCGATCGACGGCGACTCCGCCGCGGCCATGCGGTATACCGAAATTCGCATGTCGAAAATCGCCCATGCGTTGCTCGCTGATCTCGACAAAGAAACGGTCGATTTCGTCGACAACTATGATGGGACCGAGCAGATACCCGCGGTAATGCCCACCCGGGTCCCTAATCTCCTAGTCAACGGCTCTTCAGGTATCGCGGTGGGTATGGCGACCAACATACCGCCTCACAATCTCCGTGAGGTGGTGGCGGCTTGCCTGGCGACTCTTCAGGATTCTGACATCAGCGTCGACGAGCTGATGCAGTACATCCCCGGACCGGATTTTCCCACCGGCGCCCAGATCAACGGCCGGGCAGGCATTGTGCAAGCCTATCGGACGGGGCGAGGGCGCATTTACGTGCGGGCCAAGGCCGAGGTCATCACCGATGAATCGAAGGGCAAAGACACGATCATCATTCACGAGATTCCTTATCAGCTGAACAAGTCACGATTGATCGAGCGCATCGCCGAGTTGGTGAAAGAGAAAAAGCTCGAGGGCATCACCGAGCTGCGTGATGAATCTGACAAGGACGGTCTTCGCGTCGTCATTGAGCTGCGCCGCGGTGAAGTCGGTGATGTGGTGCTGAATAATCTGTACGCGCAAACCCAATTGCAGTCGGTGGTGGGCATCAACATGGTGGCCCTGGTCGATGGCGAGCCCAAAGTGCTCAATCTGAAGCAGATGATTGAGGCGTTTGTCCGCCATAGACGCGAAATTGTGACCCGCCGCACGATGTATCTGTTGCGCAAGGCGCGCGAGCGAGGGCATGTGCTGGAAGGCCTGGCCATCGCGCTGGCCAACATTGATGACGTCATCGAGTTGATAAAAGCTTCGCCGACCGCGGCCGATGCTCGCGAGGGTTTAATGGCGCGATCCTGGGCGCCCGGTGACGTGATGGCGATGCTTGAGCGGGCCGGAGCTGACGCCTGCCGACCCGACGACCTTCCCGAGACATTGGGTCTGCACGACGGTCAGTATCACCTGTCACCTGCGCAGGCGCAGGCGATTCTGGATCTGAGGCTGCACCGCCTGACGGGCTTGGAGCACGAGAAGCTGCTGCAAGAGTACGCTGACAAGATCGCCGAAATTGCTGATTATCTGGAAATCCTCAGCGACCCGGATCGACTCAAGCAGGTGATACGCGAGGAGCTTGAGGAAATCGTCGAAGAGTTCGGAGATGAGCGCAAAACGCAGATTTCCGATTCAGCCCATGATCTGACGGTCGAAGACTTGATTACCGAGGAGGATCGCGTGGTCACCATCTCGCATGGTGGATACGCCAAGACGCAGTCACTCACGGACTATCAGGCCCAGCGACGCGGCGGAACGGGCAGAAGTGCGACGGCCGTCAAAGACGAGGACTTTGTAGAACACCTGCTGATTGCGAGTACCCATGCCACGATCCTGTGCTTTTCCAATCTGGGCAAGGTCTATTGGCTCAAAGTGTTCCATATTCCGCTGGCCAGTCGGACGGCCCGCGGGCGACCGATGGTCAATCTCTTACCGCTGGATGAGGGCGAACGCATTACCTCAATCCTGCCCATCGAAGGTTATGAGACGGATCATTACATTTTCATGGCCACTGCCAACGGCACCGTAAAGAAGACCGATATGAGTTTGTTCTCCCGCCAGCGCAGCGTTGGCCTGCGCGCGATCGAGCTCGAGGAAGGCGATGTGTTGGTGGGCACCGCGGTGACAGATGGCAGTCAGGACATCATGCTGTTTTCCAGTGAAGGCAAAGTGGTGCGGTTCGCCGAGTCGGGGGTGCGCGCAATGGGCCGAACAGCCCGTGGCGTCAGGGGCATCAAGCTGGGCGAGGGGCACCGCCTCATTTCACTGGTGGTACCCCAAGAAGGTAGCAGGATTCTCACCGTGAGCGAGAACGGCTACGGCAAGCGATCGGAAACCAGCGAGTTCCCGGTGAAAGGCCGGGGCACCAAGGGGGTGATCGGTATGACGACCTCCGAGCGCAATGGGTCGCTGGTGGGGGCCGAACAGGTCTGGGACGGTGACGAGATGATGCTCATCTCCAATCAGGGTACTGCTGTGAGAACCCGGGTCGAAGAGGTCAGTGTCCAGGGACGCAACACGCAGGGCGTGCGCGTGATCCGCACGCGAGAGGGTGAAGCATTGGTGAGCGTGAGCCGGATTGCTGAAGACGATGTGGATGCCACCGAGATTCAGGCCTCCCCTGACGGGGTGGCTGAGAGTGCTGCACCAGCTGCAGAACCAAGCGATGCCAACGGTTCGGCCGCAGAGGGGGACGAGGACACCGGAGAGTGACTCGAGCCCATAACTTCTGCGCGGGTCCCGCCGCGCTCCCGCAATCCGTTCTCGAGCACGCGCAGGCCGAATTACTGAATTGGTCCGGTGGTGGTACCTCTGTCATGGAGGTCAGTCATCGTAGCCCCGCGTTTGTGGACGCGGCGAGTCAGGCGGAGGCTGCATTGCGCCGCCTGCTGGGCATGACAGATGACTACGCTGTGCTGTTTTTACAGGGCGGCGCCTCGCTGCAGTTTGCCGCGGTGCCACTGAATCTGAGCGCGACCGGCCAGTCCGTCGACCAGATCGTGACTGGGCAGTGGTCAAAAAAGGCGCTGCAAGAAGGGCGGCGTTTCGGGCCGGTGAACATTGCGGCAACCTCTGAAGCCTCGAACTTCACAACGGTCCCGCCACAGGATGTGTGGCAGCTGGATGCCGATGCGGCGTACCTGCACTATTGTCCCAACGAAACCATTGGGGGGTTGGAATTTGATTTTGTCCCCCGCGTCGAGGTGCCGCTGGTTGCTGATATGTCATCGACTATCCTCTCGCGGCCGATCGACGTGCAGCAATATGGCGTGATTTACGCGGGCGCCCAGAAAAATATCGGCCCTGCAGGCTTGTGCCTGGTCATTGTTCATCGCGAGTTGCTGGGGCGCGCCCGGGCCGAGACACCGGCCATGCTGAATTGGCAGACGGCGGCTGATAACGACTCGATGTACAACACACCGCCCACATTCGCGCTGTATCTGACAGGTCTGGTATTCGAGTGGTTGGAGAATCTCGGCGGGCTGGAAGAAATGGCGGCGATCAATCGTCGAAAAGCGGGCAAACTCTACCGTGTCATCGACGAGAGCGACTTCTATGGCAACCCGGTAGACACCGTGAGTCGCTCGTTGATGAATGTGCCGTTTACGCTGGCAGATGACCGCCTAGACCCGATTTTCTTGCAAGAGGCCGAGGAGGCCAAGCTCCTGAACCTCAAAGGGCATCGCTCGGTCGGCGGGATGCGCGCGAGCCTATACAATGCGGTGGAAGAAGCTTCGGTGGACGCCCTGTGTGACTTCATGCAGGATTTCGAACAACGCCACGGTTAGGAAACCCGGCGAGGGGATACCCCATGAACCCTGATGAACAACTCAGCAAGATTCGCGAGCGCATTGACGCCATCGACAGTCAGTTGCTTGAGCTGATCAGCGAGCGAGCACGGTGCGCGCAAGAAGTCGCGCAGGTGAAGCTCGATGCGTCTCAGTCTGACGAGGCGCCTCCCGTCTTTTATCGGCCAGAGCGCGAGGCACAGGTGTTGCGGGCCATTCAAGAGCGCAACCCGGGGCCGCTGGCGTCCGAGCATATTGCCTCGGTCTTCCGAGAGCTCATGTCCAGCTGCTTGGCGCTCGAGCAGCCGTTGTCGGTCGCCTTTTTGGGGCCCGAGGGAACTTACTCCCAAGCGGCGGCCTTGAAGCATTTTGGCCAATCGGCACTGCCGCAAGGTCAAGCCAGTATCCACAAAGTCTTTCGGCAGGTTGAAGAACGCCTGTGTGACTACGGTGTGGTGCCCGTTGAAAATTCAACCGAGGGCATGGTGGGTCAGACACTGGATTGCTTTCTCGAGTCGCCTTTGCAGATCACGGGCGAGATCGAACTGCCGGTCGTACACCACCTCCTCGCAGGTCAGGGCACCGAGCAATCTGATATCCGCTTGATCCTGGGTCATGAGCAGGCGCTGGGGCAGTGCAGGCAATGGCTCGACAGTCACCTGCCGAACGTCCCCCGTGAGGCAGTTGCCAGCAATGGCGAGGCAGCGCGCAGGGCAGGAGTTGAGGCTGGCGTTGCAGCGATTGCTGGTGAGCTGGCAGCAGGTCTGCATCAGCTGGACACCTTGGCGAGCGCCATACAGGACAGTTCCACCAACACCACACGATTTCTAGTGCTGGGCAAGGAGAGCGTGCCACCTAGCGGTCACGACAAGACTTCTCTGTTGGTTTCTGCGCGCAATCGTCCCGGGGCATTGCTCGGCCTGTTGCGTCCCTTCGAGGAAAACGGTGTCAGTTTGACGCGCATCGATTCCCGGCCCTCTAAAACTGAAAAGTGGACCTATGTGTTCTACATCGAGTGCGAGGGTCACCTCGCCGATGATGTCATGGTGGAGGTGATTGGGCAGATCGAAGAACACTCGATCATGTTGAAGAGGCTGGGCTCTTATCCCCGAGCACCTATTTGATCGTGGACGCTGACCACGACCCCATCGTTGCTTTTTTGGGTCTCGGGCTGATTTCCGGGTCCTTGGCCGGTGCGCTCAAGCGCGGTAACTGGCGCGCTGATCTCATTGCCTGGGGTCCGCGCGCGCCCTCCCTTGAGCGTGGGTTGGCCTTAGGTCTGATCGATCGTTTTAGTCTGGATCTGCCGGCCATTATGGCCGAGGCCGATGTCATCGTCATCGGTGCCCCACCGGAGGCTACGGCTCAGCTTTTGCCAGAGCTACTGGATCTGGCGTCATCCTCCGGGGAGCCCGTAGTCACGGACATGGCCAGCATCAAAGGAGTGATTGTTGAGGCTGCGGGCACCGACTACCCAAGGTTTGTTCCCGGTCATCCCATCGCAGGTAGCGAAAACAGCGGTGTCGAGGCGGCCTATCCTGAGCTGTTTGACGGGCGCGAGGTGATTCTGACGCCCTCTGGCGAGACCGACACGTCGGCACTCAAGATTGTGGAGCGGCTGTGGACCACCGCGGGTGCGCGCATTACGCATATGTCGGTGGAAGATCACGACGCGGCATTGGCGGCCAGCAGCCATGTACCTCATATGGTGGCTTACGCGCTGACATCGATGCTCGCCGATCATGCTTTGTCGCCCATGAAGCATGGCGGGGGCGCACTCCGAGATATGACCCGTATTGCGGCATCAGATCCGTTGATGTGGCGCGATATTGCTTTAACCAACCGCGACGCCATTCTTATCGCCATGGATGCCATGACACAGGAGCACGAACATCTGCGGACGCTGATCGCCGGGGCTGATGGCGACGCCATAGAAACGTTTTTTGCTCGCTGCAGAGAGGTGCGGCGCAAGCACGATGACATTCTGAACCCTCTTAACCCCCAGTCGGAGCAGACGGACTGATGCATTTTTATCT
>JAAEZV010000086.1 GCA_018222695.1 Gammaproteobacteria bacterium | reverse complement strand
CCGTGAGGGTGGCCGAACGGTAGGTGCAGGCGTCGTCGCCAAGATCCTCGACTGATTAAAAAGTGGCGGCTGCATGGCCGCCTGACAGATAAGCCGAACCGCCTTTTTGGCTGTTCGGCTTCGTCGTCTCTGGCAAGCAGGCCTTTTTCTGCATCGGAGGCGCGGATGAAAAGAGTGGAAGGCCAGTAGCTCAATTGGCAGAGCAGCGGATTCCAAATCCGCAGGTTGGGGGTTCGATTCCCTCCTGGCCTGCCACCTCAGCTAAGCAGGCTGGGGCGGTGAACAAAGCCGACGGCGGGCATGAGCTCGGGTTGGGGTGGAGATTGAACATGAGTGAAGCCGCAGCAGGCAGGCTTGATTCGCTGAAGTGGGTTGTCGTGTTGGCGCTGGTAGGCGGCGGCGTTTACGGCAATAGCTATTTCGGTGACCAGCCGATTCTGTATCGCGTGTTGGCGCTGCTGATCCTCGCATTGATCGCGGGGTGGGTGGCTTCACTGACGCAAAAAGGCGGTGACTTTTTTACGCTGGTGAAAGGGTCACGGATGGAAATTCGCAAGGTTGTCTGGCCAACGCGGCAAGAAACCACGCAGACCACATTAATCGTGTTTGTGTTTGTGATTATCACGGGGCTGATCTTGTGGGGCCTCGATAGCGTGCTGGGTTGGCTCGCGTCACTGATTTTGGGTTGAGGGTAGCAACATGGCTTTAAAGTGGTACGTCGTACATGCCTACTCTCAATACGAGAAGAAGGTTGCCACCGCCATTCATGAGCGGGCTGAGCGTCTGGGTATGCAGGACCGGTTCGGCGAGATCATTGTTCCCACCGAGGAAGTGATCGAGATGAAGGGCGGCCAAAAGCGCAAGAGTGAGCGCAAGTTCTTCCCCGGTTACGTATTGGTGCAGATGGACCTCGATGACGACACTTGGCACCTCGTTAAGGAAACACCCAGAGTGCTTGGCTTTATCGGCGGCAAGGCCGACAAGCCGTCTCCGATTACGGATGCCGAGGCCAATGTCATCCTGCAACGCGTTGAGGCAGGTGTGGATCAACCCAAGCCCAAGACGGTGTTTGAGCCGGGCGAGATGGTGCGGGTTATCGATGGCCCATTCAACGACTTCAACGGTGTGGTTGAGGACGTGAATTACGAGAAGAGCCGCCTCAATGTGGCGGTGTTGATCTTCGGGCGCTCTACGCCCGTAGAACTGGAGTTTGGTCAGGTCGAAAAAGCCTGATCGGGTGGGTCAGATCGACAGGATCTGACCCGACGTTTACGCCACTCCGGTGGCGATGATGGGGAGCCCGCGTGTTCGCTGCTAGTAGATAGCGTGCACAACGGCGTTTGAACCCAGGAGAAAGCAACATGGCTAAGAAGATCGACGGCTATATCAAGCTGCAGATCCCGGCCGGTCAGGCGAACCCCTCGCCGCCGGTAGGCCCCGCGCTGGGCCAAAAAGGGGTCAACATTATGGAATTCTGCAAAGCCTTCAATGCTGATACCCAGGGCGTTGAGCCAGGCTTGCCCATTCCGGTGGTGATCACGGTCTACAGTGACAAGTCCTTTACTTATATCAAGAAGACGCCTCCGGCTTCGATTCTTTTGAAAAAGATCGCCGGTATTAAGAGTGGCTCCGGTCGCCCGAACACCGAGAAGGTGGGCAAAGTGACCCGAGCACAACTCGAGGAAGTGGCCAACCAGAAATGGCCAGACCTGACGGCGGCTGATATGGACGCCGCGGTGCGCACCATTGCAGGTAGCGCCCGCTCGGCGGGTATCGAGACGGAGGGCGTGAACTGATGGCTAAGTTATCCAAGCGAGTGCGTGCGTTCCGCGAAAAGGTGGACGTCAACCAGAGCTACCCTCTTGATGAGGCGGTGGCGCTGATTAAAGAATTTGGTACTGCCAAGTTCAATGAAACCGTGGAAGTCGCGGTCAATCTGGGCGTTGATGCGCGCAAATCTGACCAAGGCGTCCGGGGCGCAACCACCCTGCCTCACGGCACGGGTGCAGACGTTCGCGTTGCGGTTTTTGCTCAGGGCGAGAGCGCCGACAAGGCGACGGCGCTGGGTGCTGAGTTTGTCGGCATGGAAGATCTCGCCGAGCAGATCAAGGGCGGCATGATGGACTTTGACGTCGTGATTGCCTCCCCCGATGCGATGCGGGTAGTCGGTACGCTGGGTCAGGTGCTGGGGCCGCGTGGTTTGATGCCAAACCCCAAGACCGGCACGGTTACCCCGGATATTGAGGCTGCGGTGCAAAATGCTAAAGCCGGACAGATGCGTTTTCGCAGTGACAAAAATGGCATCGTCCACGGCGGCATCGGCAAGGTCAGTTTCGAGCCGGATGCCATCAAGGGCAACCTCATCGCTGTGTTGGCTGACCTCAAGAAGGCCAAGCCAGCTTCCGCGAAGGGTATATACGTTCGGAAGGTGACCCTGTCTACGACCATGGGTCCCGGTGTCACGATCGATCACAACGCGATCGAATTTTAAGCAGTGAATTGAGGCCACGGGCGAGAGCCCGGGGTCGCTGGCCCCCGTGTGCTTTTGCGGGGGACGGGCAGGGCGCAACGCTGGCTCTGCCCACTTTGGAAGTCTTTGCAGGGAAGTGTGGGCAACCTCGCTGAACGCCAAAGGCTGTCAAAGACCGTAGGTGGCGCTGATTTCGGTGCCTTAATGACGGAGCAATCCGGTTGCCTACGCAGATGGTGAGGCAGTTCATCACCGAGGGGGGTCGCAGCGTATGCAGCGGCCTGAACAACCACAAAAGGAGTAAGCCAAGTGGCTATTGGACTCGAAGAAAAGAAAGCGATCGTCGCTGAAGTCAACGAGACAGCCGCCAGTGCGCTTTCGCTTGTGATCGCCGACGCGCGCGGGGTCGCATCGAATGACATGACTGCTCTGCGTGCCTCGGCTCGCGAAAATCAAATCACCCTCCGGGTGGTGCGAAACACGCTGGCCAGACGGGCACTGGAAGGGACTGAATATGAGTGTGTCACTGACACCCTCACAGGTCCCTCTCTGTTTGGATTCTCGATGGAGGATCCAGGCGCAGCGGCACGACTGTTCAAGGATTTCGCTTCAGACAATGATGAGTTTGAAGTGAAGGCACTGTCGGTCAGCGGGCAGCTACTCGGAGCCGATCAAATCGATGTGCTGGCCAAGCTACCCACACGGGATCAGGCGCTGGCGTCACTGATGAGCGTCATGCAGGCGCCTGTCGTGAAGCTGGTTCGCACAGCGAACGAAGTTCCGGGCAAGTTGGTTCGCGTGATGGCGGCAGTTCGAGATCAGAAACAAGAGGCGGCCTGACAGGCCCGACCTCACCCTGTATCTATTTAACGGAGATTAAGACATGGCACTTTCAAAAGACGAAATTCTCGACGCGATTGCCGAGATGAGCGTAATGGACATTGTCGAGCTGGTTGAGGCAATGGAAGAGAAGTTTGGTGTTTCTGCAGCGGCAGCCGTTGCCGTAGCAGCGCCCGCAGCAGGCGGCGACGCCGGCGGCGCGGCAGCTGCAGAGCAGACTGAGTTTGACGTCATCCTCACCTCTGGCGGCGAGAAGAAGGTCAACGTGATCAAGGTGGTTCGCGCGGTGACCGGTCTGGGCCTGAAGGAAGCGAAGGCTGTCGTTGACGGCGCACCCGCTCCTGTGAAGGAAGGCGCGTCCAAGGACGAAGCAGAAGACATCAAGAAGCAGATCGAGGAAGCAGGCGGCGCGGTAGAGCTCAAGTAATTGAGCACTATTGAAGTTTACGCACCGTAACGGGGCTGGGGCGCATTGGCGCTCCGGCCTTTTCCCGGTTGTGAAACCGGTTCGAATTTTGATCGTTTGTGTTGTGGTCGGACGACACAGACCGTAGGGGAGTACTGATGACATACTCGTACACGGAAAAGAAGCGTATTCGCAAGGATTTCGGTTCCTTACCCAAGGTAATGGATATCCCGTACCTGCTGGCAATACAGCTGGATTCTTACAGCAAGTTCACTCAGGACGGCGTTTCGCTGGAGGATCGTGGAGAGCACGGTCTGCATGCGGCGTTTAAATCGGTATTCCCGATTGTCAGCTACAGCGGCAATGCGGCGCTGGAATATGTTGATTATGCGCTGGGCGAGCCCGTGTTTGACGTTGACGAGTGTGTGCTGCGCGGCACCACCTATGCCTGCGCGCTGCGCGTCAAAGTCCGACTGATTATTTACGACAAGGAAGCCTCCTCAAAGTCGATCAAAGACATCAAGGAGCAGGACGTTTACATGGGGGAGATCCCCCTGATGACCCAAAACGGTACTTTCGTCATCAATGGTACCGAGCGCGTCATCGTTTCCCAGTTGCACCGGTCTCCGGGCGTGTTTTTCGACCACGACCGCGGCAAGACCCACTCATCCGGCAAGTTGCTCTATAGCGCACGGGTCATCCCTTACCGTGGCTCCTGGCTGGATTTTGAGTTTGATCCCAAAGATCTCGTCTATGTGCGAATAGATCGCCGCCGCAAGTTGCCGGCAACCGTGCTGTTGCGCGCCCTCGGTTATGACTCCGAAGAAATTCTGGAGATGTTCTACGAGACCACGACTTTCCAGCTGGGTGAAGAGGGTCAGGCCACCATGACGTTGGTATCCAAGCGTCTGCAAGGCGACATGGCGGCCTTCGACATCATGGCTGGCAAGAAGCTCATCGTAGAGCGTGGCCGTCGCATCACCGCACGTCATATCCGCCAGTTGGACGATGCCGGTATCGAAGCGCTTTCTGTGCCCGAGGAGTACCTCGAGGAGCGCCGTTTGGCCAAAAATATCGTCGACACCGCGACCGGTGAAGTGCTCGCCGAGTGCAACACCGAAATCACGGTTGCGTTGCTTGCCGAGCTCCGGGAGAAGGGCATCGAGACGATCGAGACGATTTACACCAATGAATATGACTGCGGTCCGTTTATCTCGGACACGCTGGCCGCAGACAGCACCCGCAGCGTGCTCGAGGCGCTGGTTGAGATTTACCGCATGATGCGTCCGGGTGAGCCCCCGACCAAGGAGTCGGCGGAGAACCTGTTCCAGAACCTGTTCTTCTCGCCAGAGCGCTATGACCTCTCTGCCGTGGGGCGCATGAAGTTCAATCGTCGCCTTGGCCGCGAGGACAAGATCGGCTCAGCCACGCTCGACAAAGAAGACATTGTCGATGTGATGGGTGCTCTGGTGGGTATCCGCAACGGTAAGGGTGTGGTGGATGACATTGATCACCTAGGCAACCGTCGCGTCCGTTCTGTGGGCGAAATGGCAGAAAACCAGTTCCGCGTCGGTCTCGTGCGTGTTGAGCGCGCGGTGAAAGAACGGCTCTCCATGGCGGAAAGTGAAGGCTTGATGCCGCAGGATCTGATTAACGCCAAGCCGGTGTCCGCTGCGGTGAAGGAGTTCTTTGGCTCCAGTCAGCTCTCACAGTTCATGGATCAGAACAACCCGCTGTCGGAAGTCACCCACAAGCGCCGTGTATCGGCATTGGGCCCGGGTGGCTTGACCCGAGAGCGCGCGGGCTTTGAAGTGCGCGACGTGCACCCGACTCACTACGGCCGGGTTTGTCCGATCGAGACGCCGGAAGGCCCGAACATCGGCCTGATCAATTCGCTGGCGACTTATGCGCGCACCAACGAGTATGGTTTCTTAGAGTCGCCTTATCGCAAAGTGGTCAAAGGTGTCGTTACGGACGACATTGAGTACCTCTCGGCCATCAACGAGGCTGAGTATGTGATTGCGCAGGCTTCGGCGACCCTCGACAACAAGAACCGTTTCGTCGATGACCTTATCACCGTGCGTCACATGAACGAGTTTACGGTCAAGCCGGCTGCTGACGTGCAGTACATGGACGTGTCACCCAAGCAGGTGGTGTCTATTGCGGCGGCGCTGATTCCATTCCTCGAGCACGACGATGCGAACCGCGCGCTGATGGGCTCTAACATGCAGCGTCAGGCGGTACCAACACTGAAGACCGAGAAGCCGCTGGTGGGCACGGGTATGGAGCGCTACGTCGCTTCAGACTCCGGTGTCTGTGAGGTTGCGCTGCGAGGCGGGGTGATCGACTCGGTCGATGCGAGTCGCATCGTGGTGCGGGTTAATGCCAAGGAAGTCGGCATCGATGACTCGCCGGTCGATATTTATAACCTGACCAAGTACAAGCGTTCTAACCAGAACACCTGTATCAACCAGCGCCCCATTGTGAAACCGGGCGACGTGGTGGCCCGCGGCGATATCCTTGCCGACGGACCCTCGGTTGATCTGGGTGAGCTGGCGTTGGGCCAGAACATGCGCATCGCGTTCATGCCCTGGAACGGCTACAACTTTGAGGATTCTATCCTCGTCTCGGAGCGGGTTGTAAAGGAGGATCGGTTTACCACGATCCACATTCAGGAGCTGACCTGCATCTCCCGAGATACCAAGCTTGGCTCTGAGGAAATCACTGCGGACATCCCCAATGTGGGTGAAGGCGCGCTGGGCAAACTCGATGAGTCGGGCATTGTTTACATCGGTGCCGAAGTGGACGCCGGCGATATTTTGGTGGGTAAGGTCACGCCCAAGGGTGAGACCCAGCTGACACCAGAAGAGAAGCTCTTGCGCGCTATCTTCGGCGAGAAAGCTTCTGACGTGAAAGACACCTCGCTGCGTGTCCCCTCTAGCTACAAGGGCACCGTGATTGATGTGCAGGTCTTTACTCGCGATGGTCTTGAGAAAGACCCGCGCGCCAAGCAGATCGAAGC
>JAAEZV010000085.1 GCA_018222695.1 Gammaproteobacteria bacterium | reverse complement strand
GGTAGAAGCTGGGCTCTCTACCTCCCAGGGGATATCAGCAGGGGCAACGCTGCAGGCTGGGGGATTAATAGGCGCTTTGGTTATGGGGCTTTTGGGCAGCAGATACGCGGTTAAAAGGTTGGTGGCCTGGTTTTTTTCACTCAGCGTGGTGTCTATTTTGGCGTATGGTTGGGTGGACGGAGAGTTGGCAGTGTTGCTGATATTGTCTGCCACAATGGGCTTTTTCCTTATCGGCGCTATGATAGGGCTCTACACCATCGGCCCCGCCTTATACGACTCGAAGTCGAGAGTGACTGGGGTGGGCCTGGCAATTGGTGTGGGCAGATTGGGTGCGATCGTAGCGCCTCTTGTTGGCGGCTTCATGTTGGAGGCGAACCTCGACGTAAACCTCATATATGCCTTGTTCGCCGCTCCGTTGGTGTTAGCTGGATTTGCAGCGCGCTCAATCACTGTGCCGATGGCTTTTAGGTGATGTTGCCGAGGCTGGTGAGATGCTGCCACTCTGGGCAATATGCTGTGGGCAGGCACAATACGGTATGGTACGGTAATACTTTAAGTATAAAATAAAGGGCCACAAAAACACAAAAAAGATGTCGTCCGAACTACAACGCAATGGAGTCACGAAATGACACAGTCCGACAAAAAGATTCCCTCTGGATCTGTATGGTCTCAATTCGCAGTATCAACCTTGAGCAGAGTCTCAACTAGAAAGAGCTGGGTCTCTTCATGCTTGGCCGCTGCTTTAATCCCAAGCCTGTCGGCACCGGCCAGCGCCACTCTCGAAGAGGTTGTGGTGACGGCGCGAAAGACCGCGGAGTCACTGCAAGATACACCTATCTCGGTGACGGCTCTCTCTGGAGATCGGTTAGAAGATATGGGCCTGTCACGAATCACAAAATTGCAAAACGTGACGCCAAACCTAGTGTTCCAGAACAGCCCTTCATACAGCGGAGCGGGTAATAACGCTGCGGTCTACATCCGGGGTGTCGGGCAAAAGGATTTCATCCCAACGATAGACCCTGGCGTTGGTATTTATGTAGACGAGGTCTATCTGGGTCGGTCAGCAGGCGCTGTGTTGGACATGATCGACATTCAGCAGGTTGAAATTTTGCGCGGACCGCAGGGTACTCTGTTCGGCAAGAATACGATTGGGGGCGCAATCAGCATTACCACTACTAAGCCGAATGATGAGTTCGGTGGCAAATTTGACGTCAAAGTAGGGACAGATGAGCGACGTAACGTCAGAGGTGTGCTTAATGTCCCCCTGTCTGACACTTTGTTTGCGCGGGGTAGCTTTGGAAGCCTAGAGCAGGATGGGTATGTCACTAGACCCTTCGATGGCAAGGATCTCGGCAATCAAGACACACTGATGGGCAGATTGGCACTTAGGTGGGCGCCGTCAGACACCTTTACCGCTGATCTGTCATTCGATTATTACGACGACAAATCAAACGGCCCGGCTCTTCTTGTCACAAGGGTTGATGAGTTTCCAGAGAGTGCTGACGCGATTCCGGGCGGTAACTTCCCGTTCATTCATAATTTGTTTGCAGGATTCAGCCCGGATTTTGGTGGGCCGAACCCGATCGTATGCACACTGCCAGATGCGCCCTCAGCGTGCTACACAACAGCCAATGCAGTGACAGGGGAGAACACCAACTTGGGCACCGGCCCAAATTACTCCGAAATGGAAAACGAGGCAGTTTCGTTGACGCTGACCTGGGATCTTGAGGCATTCACTGCAAAGTTAATCGCTAGCCACAGAAGCCTAAGTGGCGAATTTGCCAGTGACCGCGATGGTTACCCGCAGAACGATGGACAGCCGGCATTCCCGGGCGGACCGTTGGTCAATCCATTGACGCATTACTTCGACACATTCGAGCAAGATCAATTTTCAGTAGAACTGCAGTTGTCTGGCAGTGCAATTCAGGACAGATTGAATTGGGTCGCTGGTGTTTATGCTTTTGAGGAGGATGGCGAAAATATTAACCCGGTAGATTTCACCACCGTGTCGATACAAAGCGGCGGATATTTTGATTACTCGAGCGAAGCTTTTTTTGCTCAGGCGACTTTCGATTTCACCGAAAAACTCTCTGCGACAGCGGGTATACGCTACACCAAGGAAGACAGGGACTACTTGCCAGATCAATATATTGAGGAAATGCCGCTTGGAGGTTTGCCATTCCCTTGTTTTAACTACTCCGATGGCTCAACAAAAGTTTGCGCCCTGGGTGATCGGGTGGTCCCTTACGAAACCGTTAACAACTCGATTTCGGAAAACACACCGATGGCCAGTATCAGTTATTCGCCCACGGATGATCTCATGCTGTACGCCACCTATAGCGAGGGTTTCAAAGTGGGCGGTTTCACCCAACGGATCTTCCCTCCTGAGGCCAGCTTGCCATCATTTGGTCCCGAGTACGTTGATTCGGTGGAGGCTGGTGTAAAGGCTGAACTGCTTGATAATTCACTTCGAGTCAATTTTTCTGTTTATTCGGCGGACTATAGCGACTTGCAGATTCTTATCAGCGAGCCGAGCAGAGTCGGGCCGTACACCACGAATGCTGGAGATGCCACCATTGAAGGCTTTGAGCTAGAGGTCAATTATTTGACCGCGAATGGCATTCTGGTTGATCTGGCTGTCGGTTATACCGACGCTGGCTATGACACCTTAGACCCTGACCTCTTCACGGGACTCTCTGTGTCTGATCCCTTCGTATTTGTATCGGAATGGAACACTAACCTTTCCATTACAAAGACTTTCGACACCGGATTTGGCGAGGTCACGCCAAGGTTAGACTGGTCATGGCGCAGCAAAATTTATACAAATGGAGGCGGTCTGCCCTTCGCGCCAGCATGGGCTGACCCATTAGTTCAGCCTGATTATTCAGTCGTTAATGTCAGTGCTAGATGGCAGTCCGTGTCGTCTGGACTGAGCGTGACCGTAGGTGTCGACAACGTTGGTGATGAAGAGTTCAGCTTATTTGCTGACTACCAATCAACTTTTGGCAGCACCATTCAGGCTTTCGATCGGGGTCGCCAGTACTTCGTGATGTTGGGTTATAGTTTCTAAATCGCCCCATTGGCGTGTGACCCCCAACTGCACGTGCGCAGTTGGGGGTATTTAGATAAGCAATCGGAAGTTCCCACATAGGTTGCGGCTATGGATATCCAACAATTAATTCGGGAAGACGAGGTTCACCGCGACGTCTATGTGAGTGAAGACGTATTCGCGTTGGAGATGGACCGCATTTTTGGCACGGCATGGATTTATGTCGGGCACGATTCCCAGATACCCGACCCCGGTGACTATTGGACGACTCGTATTGGCTTAGAGTCGGTGGTGATGGCTCGAGGTAAGCGAGACGAGATCAACGTTTTTTACAACCGGTGCCCTCACAAGGGCGCGCGTATTGCGGCAGATGGTTGCGGGCATACAAAGGGACTGTTCAGGTGCCCTTATCACGCCTGGACCTTTAACCTGGACGGCACGTTGAAAGGTGTGCCGTATCTTGATGGGTACGAGAACACTCGGTTTGATATGGCTGATCCGCGCTTCTCTCTCAAGAAGGTTGCAAGGGTGGCCTCATATCGGGGGTTTGTATTTGCTTCGCTTTCTGAAACAGCCGCCGACTTTGAATCTTTTATTGCTGGTATAAAAAGCTCTCTGGATAATTTTTGTGATCGTGCGCCAAATGGAACGGTATCTGTGGCGGGCGGGGTTTTTCGTGTTGTGCAGCGGTCCAACTGGAAGATTTTTTTTGAGAATCTGAACGATACCGGGCACCCGATTGCGACGCATGAGTCCTCCTACAGGGCGGCTAGGCAATATGCTGATGAGGAGTTGGGTGGCGAGTTGCCTTTTGAGCTGCACATTATCGATGGTAACGGAGCTCCGCCGAAGTTCTGGTCGGACCTGGATCTGCATGCTTTTGACTTCGGTCACAGTTACATGACGGCGATTTTTAACGCCCCAGACGATCCACTATCGCAAGCCTACTTTGCGAGTCTCTCTGCAAAGGTCGGTGAGGATCGGGCCAAGGAGATTCTTGGGGTGAATCGTCATAACACCATTATCTATCCGTCCTGCTCGCCGCATACGTCATTTCAACAATGGAGAGTTATTCGTCCGCTGTCCGTTGATAGAACTTTGGTAGAGATTTTTACCTTCAGACTTGATGGGGCGCCAGAGGAGCTGCTTCAGCGGACCTTCACGTACTCAAATGTGGTTAATTCGCCCTCATCCATCGTCATGACTGACGACGTGCACGTTTATGCCGAATGTCAGAAAGGACTGGCTACTCAGGGAGGAGATTGGGTGAGCCAACATCGCAATGCGGGTCAGGATCTCCCTTTTTCAGGCGCTGACGGCGGGGAGATCGGTGTAGGTACTAGCGAGTTACCCATACGCAACCAATTCCGCGCATGGCGAGAGTACATGACCAGCGATGTGGCAGAGACGATCCCGCTGCAGAGCAGTGAGCCGTGATGAGAGCAGCGCATACTCCACTTACGCGAGCATCAGAAGTCCCATATGAGACGCTGTGCCAGTTTCTGTATCAAGAGGCAAGGCTGCTAGATCAGAGAAAATTCGGTCAGTGGAATGACCTGTTCGCTGAGGGCGGTATGTATTGGATACCGCTTGAGGAGGATCAGGAAGATCCCCTTAACCATCTGTCCCTCGCTTATGAGGACTCCATGATGAGACAAGTCAGAATTAATCGCCTAAATCACGATAGAGCCTGGTCACAGAAGCCTCGGTCACGAACATCACACACCGTTAGCGCTATTGTGGTTGAGGCGGTCTGTGAGGTCAGCAACCAGTTGATCGTTGGCTCTGCTTTTACGATGGCCGAGTGGAGAAGTTTTGGGCTTCGAACATTTGCCGGCCTTTATACACATACCCTTCGGGTGACAGATGGGCGGCTACAGATAGTCGAAAAACGTGTCGATCTGATTGACTCGTCGGAGGCTTTTGAGCCCATCGAAGTGTTCATATAGGTATGGCTCTCAGGGCAGCCACCGTCATGCTCCCACTTCATCTGCAGAATGAGGTGATTCATCCAGATGGCCAAATTCGCGCTGGTTTTGGAGATGATTTCAAAGCCAGAGCTGATTTTGTCGATGCGGCGTCAAAATCGTTAAAGGCTGCCTCGACATCTGGCATTCCTAGAGTGTTTGTTCGGATGGCTTTTCAAGTTGGCGGAGCCGACTTGCCTGACAACTGTGAGTTGTACCGATTTGTCAAACATAACGAAATCATGCGGGAAGGGAGCTGGGGCGCGGAGTTTTTTGATTGTCTGGCGCCCGATACGCCCTCTGATGTGACTGTGTCTCACAACCGAGTGAATGCATTTTATGCGACGCAGCTGGAGCAGATGCTCTCGGACTATGGCTGCGAGCACTTGGTGCTATTTGGCGTCGCAACGCACTCTGTGGTCGAGCATACCGCTCGGCACGCAGTGGATCTGGGCCTGCGAGTCTCTATCGTCACTGATGCTTGTAGTGCTTACCCCAGAGAGAAGCATGAGGCTAGCCTGGCTGCGATTGGAAACTTAGTAACACTGGTGCGCTCGGAGGAGCTTCATTTTGACTAACCCGGTGCCCAGCAGACCTGCAACCTACATTGTCAGTGGGGGAGCCAGTCGGCTGGGAGCAGCATTTGTCAGACGGATTTCAGAGGGAGGCAATAACGTCATCATCGGCGATTTGGATGAAGCTACAGGTTCCGAAATCTCTGATGAGTTCGATGAATCCGTAGTGTTTTGTCGATGCGATGTGCGCAGTGATGAGGATTTGGCGCGGTTGGTAGGGTGCGCTAGTGATATGTTCGGTGGCCTCGACGGCATTGTGAATAACGCCGTCAGTTATTTGGATCATGGCATTACCTCGTCCAGAGCCGATTGGCATGAAGCCTTTGATGTGACGTTGTTCGGAGGTGCGGTGTTGCTCTCTGAGGCATTGCCACTTTTAACCCAAAGTGCTTCGGCTTCTGTCGTCAATGTGGCGAGTATTGCGGCGAAAGTTGCACAAAGAAATCGAGCGCTTTATCCAACAGCTAAAGCCGCAATCATGCATTTGACTCGCCTGCAGGCGGTGCAGCTTGCTGACGCCAACATCAGGGTAAATTCGGTATCGCCGGCTTGGACTTGGTCGAGGCCCATAGAGTCGGCTTCTGCGGGAGACAGGTTACATGCGGATAGCGTGGGGTCGGCACTACACCCACTGGGCAGAATTGCAGACGCAGAGGAGGTGGCGGAAGTCGTTTACTTTCTTTTGTCCCCCGAATCATCGTTTGTGACAGGCGCAGATTTCCCAGTCGATGGCGGTCATTCTATTCTGGGGCCCGATGGTGGCGATGCTCTTCAGGGGAAGCTACAAAAATAATAAACCCGTCGAAGATGTCATCGACACAGTCGTCTCTTTCAGCGCTGACAGGCTTCAATCTGCAATGTTTGGAACATTTTCCATTGCTTCCTGAATAGCGCTGTCGGGCAAATCCAAGTCAACCATTTGCCCTGAAAGAAATGTTTCGTAGGCCGCGAGGTCCAGATGCCCGTGACCACATAAGGCGGTCAAAATGACTTTCTCCTCACCGGACTCCTTGCATGCCATGGCCTCTCTCACCGCTGCCGCAATTGCGTGCGTGGGTTCCGGTGCGGGCACGATGCCCTCGCTACGAGCGAATTGCAGCGCCCCTTCGAAACACTCGGTCTGGGGAATTGAGATCGCTTCCACGAGCCCTAGCTCATAGATATGTGAGA
>JAAEZV010000084.1 GCA_018222695.1 Gammaproteobacteria bacterium | reverse complement strand
TGATTCCGCTTTGCCTGACGCGCATCCTCGATGGGGGCGTGATTCCGGTGTATGGCGATGGCAGTAATATCCGCGACTGGCTGTACGTTCAGGATCACGCGCGGGGCATCGCTCGCATTCTGGAAGCCGGCACGCCCGGTGAGGTCTACAACATCGGCGGCCATAACGAGTGGGCGAATCTCGACATTGTGAACCTGCTGTGCCGCGTAATGGATGAGTGCTTCGCAAGTGATACAGAGTTGGCGACGCGGTTCCCCAATGCGCCTCAGGCGCGCGGCGAGCGCAGTGATTCGCTGATTGAGTTTGTCACAGACCGCGCCGGGCACGACTGGCGCTACGCCATCGATGCCTCAAAAATCGAGCAGGCACTCGGCTTCGCTCCCAACGAAACTTTCGAGACGGGTCTGGCGAAAACGGTCGATTGGTACCTGGCCAACGAGGCCTGGTGGCGGCCGCTGCTTGAGCGAGCGGCCACCGCGCGCTAGATCAGCCCCTCATACAGCGGGCAATCCTGCCACTGAACCCCCGAGCGATCTTTTGCCGAGAGCTGTGGCACTTCACCTTCGGGGATCGGCCACTCAATCCCGACGCTCGGATCATCCCAGGCCAGCGAGATTTCGCTCTCGGGATGATAATAGTCGGTGCACTTGTAGAGAAAATCCGCTGACTCAGTGAGCACATAGAAGCCGTGGGCGCAGCCGGGCGGCACCCACAGCTGCTCCTGTCCTTCTGCCGTCAGCGTGACGCCATACCACTGGCCACAGCTGGGCGACTCCGCCCGGCAATCGACGACGACGTCAAAGACGGCGCCGGAGGTCACGCGCACCAGTTTTCCCTGGGGCTTCTCAGTCTGCAGGTGCAGTCCGCGCAGAATGCCCTGACTCGAGCGGCTGTGGTTGTCCTGCACAAAGGGAAGGTCGATACCCGCTTCCAGATAGCGCTCGGCGTGCCAGGTCTCGAGAAAAAAGCCGCGGGCATCGCCGTGCACCGTCGGGGTGATCAGTGTCACACCCGTCAGTGAGGTCGCTTCAGTCTTCATCGAATACAGGCCCGCCCTCGCTGACCATGGTCTCGAGATAAGCGCCGTAGCCGCTTTTAATGAGTGGCGCCGCCAGTGCCAGCACCTCATCGGCGGTGATGTACCCCATCCGATAGGCGATCTCTTCTAGGCAGGCGACCTTCAGACCCTGCCTTTCCTCGATGACGCGGATAAAATTCCCTGCATCCAGCAGCGATTGATGCGTACCGGTATCCAGCCAGGCTGTGCCCTGGCCCATGACTTCCACCTGCAGTGATCCCTGCTCAAGGTAGTGACGATTCACATCGGTAATCTCAAGCTCCCCGCGAGGTGACGGCGTGATGCCCTTCGCCACCGAAATGACGTCGTTGTCATAAAAATAAAGACCGGTCACCGCGTAATGAGAGCGCGGCGCAGCCGGTTTTTCCTCAATACCAATCGCGCGCCCCTCCGCGTCGAATTCAACTACGCCGTAGCGCTCGGGGTCATGCACGTAATAGGCAAAGACAGAGGCGCCGTCGGTGCGCTGAGCCGCGCGCCTGAGCTTGCTGTTGAAGCCCGCTCCGTAAAAGATGTTGTCGCCCAGTACCAGACAAACGGGGCTTTGGCCAATGAAGTCCTCACCCAGCAGAAAAGCCTGGGCCAGGCCATCGGGGCTCGCCTGAACGGTGTATTGGATACGGATACCCCACTGGCTGCCGTCCCCCAAAAGGTCGGCGTAAGCTAGCTGGTCGCGGGGTGTGGTGATGACCAAAACGTCCCGAATACCCGATTGCATCAGCGTGGCAAGCGGGTAATAAATCATGGGTTTGTCATACACGGGCATGAGCTGTTTGCTGACCGTGGTGGTCAGCGGGTGCAGCCGGGTGCCAGACCCACCAGCGAGAATAATGCCCTTGTATGCGGTGTGCTCAGCCATGGTGCCAGGATCTGTTCACGGGGCGACGGAGTTTACAGGCCGATGGCGGAGTTGGCGAGCCGCCGCTACACTGCACCGCCTGTACTTTGCAAGAACCGGCCGATAATATGGCACGGTTACTGCCATTAGTAGCGACCCACCCGGAGCCTCCCATTAACGCACCCCTTCACACGCCCAATGCTGCTGAAGCTCATGCCGTCGTGCGCGACGGCAGGCCCTTACGAGTGGCACTGTTGGGTTATCGATCGGCCCCGTTTTCAGGGGGGCAGGGCGTTTATCTGCGCTACCTGAGTCAGGCGCTGATGCAGCTGGGTCATGAAGTCACAGTGATCTCGGGGCCACCTTATCCGCATCTGGTAGAGGGCGTATCACTCGTCAAGCTACCAAGCCTTGACCTCTACTCGCGCGATCTCTGGAGTGTGACGCGCGAAGAGCTGGGCGATCGGCTTGGGCGCAAAGAATGGTTCAGCAAGCTCAGCGGTGGGTTTGCCGAGCCTGAGACTTTTGGCGAGCGCGTGCGGGACTGGTTGCTTGATCATGCCGACGAATTTGACGTGGTGCACGACAACCAAACCCTTGCCGACGGCATTCTGGATCTTCAGCGCGCGGGCCTGCCAGTGGTGACGACGATTCATCATCCCATCACCCGGGATCTCAGGGTCGCTTTGGCGGGAGAGCCCCGTTGGTGGTGGCGGTTGATGATCCGTCGCTGGCACCGGTTCCTCGGCATGCAGTCCAGAGTGGCTGCGCAACTGCGTCACATTGTGACGGTGTCGCGCTACTCCGCTGCGGATATCGCCACCGATTTTGGCGTGCTCCCGGGATCGCTCCATGTGGTGCCCAATGGCGTGGACACCGAGCTGTTCAAACCGCTGCCAACAGTGACTCGTAACCCCAGCCAGATCATTGCTACCGCGTCAGCGGATGCGCCACTCAAAGGGCTGCCCGTGTTGCTTAAGGCGCTCAAGAAGCTGATTGAGGCGGATCCAGCGCGCCAGCTGGTACTGATCGCGCGACCGAAACCGGGTGGCGATACCGAAGCGTTGATCCAGCGCCTTGGGTTGGTTGATCACATTCGTTTTGTCGGTGATGCCAGCCACGAGGAAATCAACCACCTGTATGCGGAAAGCGCGGTAGCGGTTGTCCCCTCGCTCTACGAGGGTTTTGGTCTACCCGCTGTTGAGGCGATGGCCGCCGGTATTCCGCTGGTATCAAGTGATGGTGGCGCTTTGGCAGAGGTGGTCGCCGACGGCGGTTTGCAAGTACCGGCGGGTGACAGCGAGGCGCTGGCAAAGACACTTGAGCGTGTGCTCACGGATCCCGCACTGGCGACAAGGCTGGGCAAGCAAGGGCGGGAGCGGGTCGAGCGACATTTCTGCTGGTCAGTCTGTGCGCAGCAGATGGCCGCGCAGTATCGAGCCTGTATTGACGCATGCTGACGGTTGATCTCGACAAGCTGGCGCTTGCGCCGGGAACCGTTTGTGTCGACGTGGGCTGTGGGGAGGGTCGCCATACTCTCGCGACGTATCTCTTCGACGGCGTGCAGGCGCTGGGCATCGACCTGTCAGAGCAGGATCTGGGCACCGCGACCCAGCGTATTCAAGACATGGCCCCCCACACACCGGGTGGCGAGATCAGCTTTGCAGCCGGGGACGCAACCAACTTGCCGTTGTCTGATGCTAGCGTCGACGCTGCGATCGCCAGTGAGATTCTGGAACATATCCCCAATTATCTGGCGGTGCTGGAGGAGTTGTGGCGAGTGCTGAAGCCCGGGGGACGACTGTGTATCAGTGTGCCCAGACAGTGGCCCGAGTGGATCTGCTGGCAGTTGAGTGAGGGGTATCGGACAACGCCGGGGGGCCATATCCGCATTTTTGATGCAACGCATTTGGCCCGTGAGGTCGTGCGGCAGGGTTTTGCGCTGACGGGTCGGGGCAGCGCCCACGCCCTGCACGTGCCCTATTGGTGGTTAAAGTGCCTTTTTTGGCGAAGCGACCCCGAGCCTTGGCTGGTGCGCCTTTATCATCGGCTGTTGGTCTGGGATTTAATGAAGCGGCCCTGGATCACCCGCGCCATCGACGCGCTGTTGAATCCCATCATGGGTAAAAGCATCGTGCTGTACTTTACTAAGCCGGTAGTCCAGCAGGTAGCGCCGGTGGAGAGCCACGCATGAATGCACCACTCTTGAGCCCCGGGGTCTATCCGACACAGTGGTTGCGGCCCACCGTCGAGTTCCTGCTCGCCACCCAGCGCGCCTCGGGTGAGATACCGTGGTTTGACGGCGGACATACCGACCCCTGGGACCACACTGAGGCCGCCATGGGGCTCAGCATCGCGGGCGAGATCGATGCTGCCGAGCGCGCCTATGCCTGGCTGGCCGAGACGCAGCTCGAGGATGGCAGCTGGTGGGCCTGCTACCGAGAAGGCGAGGCCGATCTGAACGTTGATCGACGCGAGACCAATTATGTCGCCTACATTGCGACTGGTGTCTGGCACCACTTCCTGATTACCCGGGACATCAACTTTTTGGCGCGGTGCTTCCCTGTGGTATCGAAAGCGGTCGCGTTTGTGCTGCGCTATCAAAGCCCAGAGGGCGAAATCGATTGGGCCGTTGATCCAAGCGGTGCACCGTTGGGTGACGCCCTCGTGACGGGCTGCAGCTCGATCTATAAATCGCTGGAGTGTGCGATTTTAATCGCGGACCAACTCGGAGAGACGTCTTCAGCGTGGCGCGGTGCGCGGGCCGGACTTGGGCATGCGCTGCGGCATCGACCCGAGCGATTCGATCGCACCTGGGACAGTAAATCCCGCTATGCGATGGATTGGTTTTACCCCATCTTGGCAGGATGGGTCGTGGGTGAGCAGGCCAAAGATCGGCTGGCAGCAAGATGGTCGGAGTTTGTCGAACCGGGCATCGGTTGCCGCTGCGAGAATCACCAGCCATGGGCGACTGTGGCTGAGTCTTGTGAGCTGACCCTGGCGCTGTTGGCGGCAGGTGAACGTGATCAGGCCGCTGAGTTGTTCAGCTGGCTCACACAGTGGCGCGATAGTGACGGCGCCTGGTGGACCGGTTATCAGTTCGCTGAGCAGGTGCTGTGGCCAAAAGAGAAGCCCACCTGGACGGCGGGAGCGGTATTACTCGCGGTGGACGCTTTGACCCACCACACCGCGGCCAGTGGGCTGTTTCTCTCGCCCGTTCTCGGGGATTGACCGCGCTAGCGCCCAAGGCGCATGAGGCCCCGTAGGGTATCTTGAGTACCCAGTGGCTCAAATAATCCAGATTGGGTCGCCAGCTGCCAGATAGTGAACGGTGCTTGCCCGCCGTCTGCCGGATCAGGAAATACATCGTGGATGGCGAGAATACCGCCGGGCAGGAGATGAGGCGCCCAGGCGCGATAGTCGGTCAGTGCGGCATCCAGACTGTGTCCGCCGTCGATGAAAACCATCCCAAGCCCGCCCTGCCAGTAGGGGCCGACGATCTCACTGCTGGCAACAATCGGAATGACAGTATCTTCGAGGCCAGCCGCCGCAATATTGCGACGAAATTCGCCAAAGCTGTCGAACTGGCCTGTGGTGTCGACCAGCGCTTCATCGTGGTGACTTTCCCCGGGCTGATGCTCCTCTGAGCCACGATGATGATCGAGGGCGAATACAACGGCGCCATGTGCCTTGGCAGCTTGCCCCAGCCAAATGGTGGATTTCCCACAATAGCTGCCAATCTCAAGGAGCGGTCCGATCGGTGCAGCTTGTTGCGCCCACTCGTAGAGTTGCTGCCCCTCGTGATCGGGGAGAAACCCACGCACGCTGTCCCCCGGGGGTTCGGGTGGGCTCTGGGACTGGGGTTGGGTCATGATACGCTCCGCGTGATCAGCTTATGAGTATACGATTGTCTTGAGCGTACGGAAGCGTCGGCCCCTGCCAATCAACCGCCGACTTTATTCTCTGGTGATGCGTCTGGCGGTGCCGTTTTTACTGCTCCGCTTGCTCTGGCGCAGTCGCCGGCACAGTGGTTATCGAAGTCAACTCTGGCACCGACTTGGACTCTATGGTCGGCATCGAGCGTCGCGCTCGAATGAGCGGGTTTGGATACATGCCGTGTCGGTAGGGGAGACCTTAGCGATGGCGCCCCTCTTGCAGCGATTGCTGGCAGGTCGACCTGATCTGACAGTGCTGGTGACATCTACCACGCCCACCGGTGCCGAACAGGTACAGCAGAAATTTGCTGGCCGTGTGGAGTGGTGCTGGGCGCCATTCGATACCCCCGGGGCGGTCAAACGCTTTCTTGAACACTGGCATCCCACGCTGGGCGCTCTGGTTGAAACGGAAATCTGGCCGAATCTCCTCACGCGCGCCGCCGCCAGAGGCGTGCCTATGGTTTTGCTCAATGCGCGGCTGTCTCAGCGATCCGCACGCGGGTACGGCCGTGTCGCTGGGTTAACGCGGCAAACGTTGGGTCATTTGGCGGGGGTTGCGGCGCAAACCGAGTCGGATGCGAGTCGGCTGAGCGAGCTGGGTGCGGCTGACGAGGCGGTCATCGTGACCGGCAGTTTGAAGTTTGCACTGGACCGCAGCGCGCTGCGCGAGGCCAATGAGTGGGAGCGGCTTCAATTTGGGCCGGGCGCTTTTGATCGCCCCGTCTGGCTCGCGGCCAGTACCCATCCCGGTGAGGAAGCTCCCGTGCTCGAAGCCTTCGCACAACTCAAGGCGGAGCAACCCAATGCGCTATTGATGCTTGCGCCACGGCACCCCGACCGGGTGCCGGGTATTTTGGCTATGCCTGCGATGCGTCGTTATCAGGTCGCGCGCCATAGCGCCTTTCAGGTCAATTCGGACGCCACACCGGATGCAGGCGGGACCACGTGCAGCTCGCTCACGTTGGAGGATGATGTGCTGGTGGT
>JAAEZV010000083.1 GCA_018222695.1 Gammaproteobacteria bacterium | reverse complement strand
CCCCATGCATGCCGCCAGCGCCGACCTTGGTGCCTGCGCGCTCAGGCCGACACGGCGTCGCTATTTGCCTTGCCAATCTGGCTGGCGCTTTTCGAAAAAAGCCCTGATCGCCTCTTTCGAATCATCGCTGCCAATACAGAATGCCTGTAGAGCCGCCTCTTTGGAAATGGTATCCCCCAAGTTGTGTGATGCGCCAAAGGCGAGCGCCTCTTTTGCATAGCGGAGCCCCAAGGGTGACCTGCCGGCGAGTTCTTGCGCATATGTCATAGCGTGTCCGGCGAAGTCGTCGTCTGGCAGCACGCGATTAGCCAACCCCCACTCCACCGCCTTTTCGGCGCCCAGCTTTTCCCCAAACGCCATCAGCTCAAAGGCACGTTTGGCACCCACAAAGCTCGGCAGAAGCCAGGTGGCGCCGCCATCTGGGACCAAGCCGATACCGACGAACGGCTGAAAGAGGTAGGCGCTCTCCGCCATGACCATCAAATCGCATGCCATAGCGTAGGAATAAGAGATACCGGCGCAAGGGCCGTTGACCGCGGCGATCCAGGGTTTGCGTGCATGATGGATCGCAAGTACGCCCGGTTTGTACTCGGCGTTCAACTGATCTTCAACACCCTCTCCGCCTTTGGGCATAGGCTCCGAGGTGTCGGACAGATCAGCACCGGCACCGAATGCCCTGCCCGCGCCCGTCAACACCACCACCCAGATATCCTTATCAGCATTGACCTCCTGCGCGGCGCGCAGAAACTCTCTACGCAACGTCCCGTTGAAGCTATTGAGCTTATCCGGTCGGTTGAAAGACACCCGCGCAACACGGCCCTCGCGCTCGATCAAAATCGTTTCGTAATCACTCATCTGTCACTCTCCACTAGTTACTTGGATCCTACCGCAGCACCCGTCTCCAGTAACGCCTTTATGGCAGACGCCTCCATTCCACTGTCCTCAAGCACCGAGACCGTGTCGGCCCCCAACGCTTGCGTTCCATGCTGTATCTGCGACGGCGTCCTCGAAAATCGCGGTGCCGGCGTTGGGTGCGTCAGACCCTCGACCTCGGTGTAGACCGACCGTTCGGTATTGGCGCCGTAAGAGGTGGCCTCCACCATCGTCAGCACAGGTGCAAAGCAGGCATCACTACCCGCCATCACCGCGTCCCACTCGTCGCGGGTCTTGGTCTTCAGCACCGCCCCCAATTTTTGCTTGAGCTCAGGCCACTGTGCAGCGTCATGTTGTGCCTGAAACTGGGGGTCCGAGATCTCCGCTCTTGCGAGCAGCTCGGCATAAAACTGGGGCTCAATCGCGCCGATCGCCACGTACTTGCCATCGGCACACTCATAGGTGTCATAAAAGTGGGCGGCGCCGTCAAGCAGGTTCGCCTCGCGCTCTTCTGCATTCCAGGCACCGATCTGCTGAAATCCCTGCATCATCCACATCAGCTGTGCGGTGCCGTCAACCATCGCCACATCAATGACCTGCCCCTGACCTGACTTGGCGGCCTCCAGCAGGCCTCCCATCACACCCGTCACCAACAGCATGCCACCGCCGCCAAAGTCGCCCACCAGATTCAGGGGCACGACCGGTCGCTCGCCGCGACGCCCTATGGCATGCAACGCACCGGTGATGGCAATGTAATTCAGGTCGTGACCCGCGGCCTGAGCCAGCGGACCCGTCTGCCCCCAACCGGTCATGCGCGCAAAAACGAGCCTGGGATTGCGCGCGAAACACTCGTCAGGACCAAACCCCAGCTTTTCGCAGACTCCTGGACGGTATGGATCGATCAATGCATCGGCCTGCTCAATCAGCGACATCAGCGCGGCTTTCCCCGCATCCTGCTTGAGATCCAGCACAACAGATTTCTTGTTACGGCCGCTGATCGGCTCAGCCACTTTGGGATCCGCCGCGCCGGGGCGTTCAATCCGGATGACCTCGGCGCCCATATCGGCGAGGATCATGCCTCCCATCGGCGCAGGGCCAATCCCCGCCAGCTCGATGACCTTATAACCACTTAGCGCGCCCATATTTGCGCCCCTCAAAAATTTCGTTGATTAAAGGGATCGTAGTGATCACCCAGACAGTGCCGTCCGATAATCAGCTTCATGATTTCAGAGCTGCCAGCATAAATAGTGGCAATCTTCGCATCGGCCGATTGGCGACTGATCGGATACTCATCCATAAACCCGGCACCGCCATGCAGCTGTAGCCCTTCGTCGGCGACACGCTGCTGCAACTCGGATGTCTTGAGTTTGGCAGCCGCGGCATCCTCAGCCGAAAGCGTGCCCGCATTGAACGCGAGCGCCGCCTGATCGACAAAACACTGCGCAATATCGAGCTCAGCCCGAAGTTCCGCCATCTTGAATTGGGTGTTTTGCATGGCCGCCAAGGGCTTACCGAACACCTCGCGTTCACGCACGAAATCGGCGGTGAGGTCCCAGGATAACTGCGCTGCCGCAAGATAGCCCATCGCGCCGAGCAAGCGCTCTTCTGCCAAGCCCTCCATCAGGTAATAAAAACCTTTGTGCGCCTCGCCCAGCACATTGCTCTTGGGCACCTTGATGTTGTTGAAGAAGAGCTCCGCCGTATCCTGAGCCTTAAGGCCCAATTTATTGAGATTACGGCCCCGCTCAAAACCCTCCCACCCTGCTTCGACCAGAAATAGCGTCATCGCATGGGGGTTGTTCTGTGGGTCAGTTTTGGCAGCGACGACCACCAGATCACAGTTAATCCCATTGGAGATATAGGTCTTTTGACCATTGAGTACCCAGTGGTCATCTTCCTCAATGGCATGGGTGCGCATCCCTGCCAGATTGCTGCCCGCGTCGGGCTCTGTCATCGCCACCGCAAGAATGATGTCACCCGAAACGGCGCCCCGGATATATCGCTCAATCTGATCCTCACTGCCGAAACGGGTGATGTAGGGTCCGACAATGCGGCTGTGCAGGGAGCCAAACCAGTCGCTGCAGCGCGCATAAGCCAGCTCTTCGATAATGACTTGCTCCCAGCGGATGTCGTAATCATCCATGCCGCCGTAGCGCTCCTCTGGCCACACCATGAGAAAGCCCTGCTCGCCAGCCTTTTTGAATATGTCGCGATCCACCACACCCTGCTCGCGGAACCGCTCCATGTGGGGCACTACCTCTTCCGCGAGAAATCGCCGATAGGCCTCCCTAAACATCACCTGCTCTTCCGTAAACTGCCTGGTGAGCATGTCGCCCTCCTGATATTGCGTTAACTAAAAGTCCTTCTTACCGGCGATCTTCAACCACCGACTTGGCATCAATGCCTCATAGCCATATCGACCAATCTAGGCCACTGGCACCCCTGCCAATTCGACGATGCGCTGCCCAGCAGGGCCTAGCACTTGCAGTGCTGTCGAGATGAGCCCTTCAATATCACGCCGCTATGGCACCCCCGCCGATAGCCGATATCCAAGCCAGAAAAGACATGTATTGCATCCGCACGCTCAGTCGGCCGATGCGGGATCCAACACCTCTCTCAACTCTCGCTTCAGAAACTTACCGTTGGCGTTGCGCGGCAATGGCTCCGAGAGGAACCACACATAGCGGGGCACCTTGAAGGCTGCGAGGCGAGAGCTCATGTGCTCGCGCAAACCGGGCGCATCCAGCATCGCGTCGGGCTTCAAGTGCACGGCAACACCCACCTCCTCACCCAGACGGTCATCGGGCACCGCAAAAGCCACCGTCTCCAACACGGCCGGGTGGGTATACAGCGCGCCTTCAACCTCGGCACAGTAAATATTTTCTCCCCCGCGCAAAATCATGTCCTTTGCCCGATCGACCAGATAGAGAAATCCATCTTCATCAAAATAACCAATATCACCCGTGTGCAACCAACCTTCGACAATGGTCTCCGCAGTCGCCTCCGGACGGTTCAGGTATCCCTTGATCACGGGCGCACCCTTAACCAACAATTCGCCGGCCTCACCCACTGGCAGGGTTTCACCCGCTTCGTTAATCACCTTCCCTTCCAACGTCGGCACGAGAGGCCCGCAGCTTTCTGGCCGAGCCAAAAATAAATCGCCCGCCGTATAGGTACTGATCCCACAGACTTCCGTCATCCCATAGCCCTGAGCGGGCTTGGCGCGCTGCGTGCTCTCAATCACCTTGTTCGGCAGATCAGGGTGCATCGCGGCGCCACCACCACCGAGTGACGCCAAACTAGAGGTGTCATAGTCGGCGAAATCGGGATGGGCGAGCAGCTCGCGGGTCATCATCGGCACCGCGCTCAAGGTATTCACCTGCTCCCGCTCGATCAGCTTGAGCGCTTCCTCGGTATCCCACTTGTACATCAGCACCAACTTGCCGCCGCTCAAGGTCGCGCCGTGCATGACGCAATTATTGGCCGTGACATGAAACAAAGGCGTGGCCACCAGCGAGGTCGCAGGAGGCGCTGAGACGGGTGCGTTGACCGACTCTCCTCGCCCCAGGGCCTGGGTCGTGGCGAAAATCTGCCCCATTGCCGCGACATTCATGATGTTGTGAACGCAACCCCTATGCGTGAGCTGAGCGCCCTTGGGACGCCCTGTGGTCCCAGATGTATAGAAGATGCAGGCATCGTCGTTGGTGTCGATCGCCGGCATGGGCAACTCCCCGGGCTCGCTCACCGTATCGGCCCACTGCACGGCCTGCACCGGCGGCGAGGACTCACGCACCGCCACGACAGCCAAATCTGGGAAGTCACCTGCAATCTTCGCAAAAACAGCCAGTCGCTGATCATCAGCCACCAGCAGCTTGGGCTCTGAATCGTTCAGCGCATAGGCCATTTCATCTGCGACCCACCAGGCGTTCATGCCCACGACAACCCCGCCGACTGCGATGACGCCCCAATAGGCAAAAATCCATTCGGGATAATTGCGCAAAGCAATAGCAACCCTGTCGCCTGACCCAATGCCCTGACCCTGCAACCAGGTCGCGAAATTGGCGACCAGCTGACCTGCCTCGGCGAAGGTCCAGCGCTCATCCCCATAAACGATGTACTCTTGGTCCGCGTAACCCTGGCCCAACATCCACAGGTCCCGCATGGAACCGGGAGCATGCTTGTAAGCCTTGAGGGTTTGGCCCCCATGCTCGATTGTCGTCAGCTCGAGAAATGCTTCGGGTGCAGTGACCATCGCAACGGCGTTGCGATAGTGTTCGATGATCGGATTACTCATCCTAGATGCCCCTCATTTTTATAGGTCGGTGTTTGTCAGTCAGCAATATAGCGTTGTGTGATAAAGCGACCGCACGATACCCTATGCGCCCGGTAACGACCAGCTACCAACGCATCGGTATTGACAGATATCATGCCAATACTTCAGAGCGGATTCCAGATAGAGATGCAGTCCAGAAAAGCCGCTTCAGCATTACAGATTAGAGGTTTGTCATGAGCACACAGGAACTTGAACTCTCCCGCTTGGAACCCTGGCTTCGCGCAAATGTCCCGGGCTTGGACGGACCGCTAAGCGCCGAGAAATTTCCCGGGGGACAATCCAACCCGACTTTCAAGCTGACAGCGGGCGAGCGGCAATATGTGTTGCGCCGCAAGCCGCCCGGCGAGCTGCTGGCCTCCGCTCATGCCGTGGATCGCGAGTACCGGGTGCTGGACGCGCTGCGAGACACCGACGTCCCGGTGCCGGACGCTGTCGCCCTGTGCGAGGACGACAATGTGATCGGCTCCATGTTCTATCTCATGGAGCATCTCGAGGGTCGTATTTTCTGGGATCCGGCAGTGCCCGAAGTCGACAACACAGAGCGGACCGCGATCTATGATGAAATGAACCGCGTGCTGGCAGCATTGCATTCCGTAAACGTCGATACCGTGGGTCTGTCGGACTATGGCAAACCCGGCAATTACTACGCCAGACAAATAGGCCGGTGGACCAAGCAGTATCGGGCCTCAGAAACGGAAACAGTGGCAGACATGGAAGCCTTGATTGAGTGGCTCCCGAATCATATTCCTGAGGGCGAGGAGACCATCGCGCTGGTGCACGGGGACTACCGGCTAGACAACATGATTTTTCATCCGACGGAGCCCCGGATCATCGGCATTCTCGATTGGGAGCTCTCTACGCTCGGGGATCCGCTCGCGGACCTTGCCTACCAGTTAATGGCCTGGCAGTTCCCGCGCGAAGGGGGTATAGCCGGATTAGCGGGAATGGATCGCGACGAACTCGGCCTCCCCTCAGATGAAGACTACATCGCGGCCTACTGCCAGCGAACGGGTCGAAGCGGCATTGATAACTGGCCGTTCTACATGGCGTTCTGCTTTTTCCGCATTGCGGCCATCCTGCAGGGCATCAAGAAACGCGCACAGATCGGCACCGCCTCCAGCGCCGAGGCCGACAGTCGAGCGATTATGGTGGGTCCTTTGGCGGCGCTGGGAGCGGCCTGCATCCCGTAACTGGGAGGTTAGCTACCGGTAACCGATCGCTAGGCGATACTGCGCTTCTTGACCGGGGCGGTTGATCGACCAGCGCCTCCGGCGGCTCTTGAGCGGGAAGCCTTGCCCGAGCGCGATGCCAGCTCAGACTTCAATGCTTTTTTCTGCGCCGCTGTGGGGGGCGGCCTGCGTCGGGAGCTCTTCGGACGACGATAGGTGCCGGGCGCCGGGCGTAAGTCCCCATATTCAAATCGATGCAGGATCTCTTCCAAGGTTCTGGAGATTTGCGTGCACCGCCTGATCGGCTCAATCCGACTGTAGGTGGCGCGCTCGCCCTCTTTCACTAACTGGCGCAGCTCTTCTTCATTGGGTTGCGTGATGAGATTCAGAGGGTTTTGAAACCGGAACTTGGGCACGATGTTAATGTCGCCAGAATATTCTTGATCAAGCAATGCATGAACACCGTGCATCATCATGTTGAATTTAGGCCAGTTCTCGCCGTATTTTTTGGCGACACCGCGGTAGAAATTCAGCATCTCCCTAC
>JAAEZV010000082.1 GCA_018222695.1 Gammaproteobacteria bacterium | reverse complement strand
GGGTTCGGGTTCGGGTTCGGGTTCGGGTTCGGGTTCGGGTTCGGGTTCGGGTTCGGGTTCGCCAGCATCGTCTGATGCTTCTGCTTCGCTCTCTGCCTCCTCCGCTGCATCATCCGCCTCAGCGGCAACCTCTGCCGCCTCGTCGCCACTATCCGCTGCATCCTCAGACTCGGCAGCTTCTTCCTTGGGGCTCGGCAGGGTGACTTTAATCAGATCCTCTTCAACGAGAATCCGCACCTTCTCCTCGCCGTTCACGGGCTTGCCGTTGGCATCTTGAATCGCGTAGCGGTCATCGCCGCGCATGAAGATCTTGTACTCAGCCGTCTTCTTGATCAGTTTCATCGCCATATCTTTTCTCCCTGAAGATACTCAGATCCACCGGACCGACCGGGTGTGGCTCGGCTGAATCGCGCAGAAGTATACAGCACAGGGGGAAATTGCCTAGCCTCCCATTGCCGCGTGGCTTGGAGTTGGTATACTCCGCGCCCTCGTCTACGCGAGCCGGAGTGGTGGAATTGGTAGACACAGGGGATTCAAAATCCCCCGCTGGCAACAGCTTGCCGGTTCAAGTCCGGCCTCCGGTACCAACCACCCGCTCTCGGCAGTCCCGTTGACACTGCTTCTCACCGCGCTGCTCAGGACGTGCCGCTGTCGTCTCCGGCTAAATCGCACCCCCTTCTCTGGTGCTACACTTTTTACTTGTTGTGGCTGTTTGCAAGTTGTGGCCAGGGAGGAAAAATGACGGCGTTTCTAGACCTGCTGGATGGTGTGCTCGACGCCGCGATGATGCTGTTGGCGATGGCGATTCTCATGGCACTCATCGCCGTGGTCGTGCTGTACGTCATCGACGTGACACAAAACAGCCAAGCCATCCGCAAAAACTATCCAGTGATCGGCCGGCTCCGTTATGTGTTCGAACATCTGGGCGTCTTCTTTAGACAGTATTTCTTCGCCATGGATCGCGAAGAGCTCCCTTTCAACCGGGCTCAACGAGCTTGGGTAGCACGCGCCGCCAAAAAACTCGATAGCACTATCGCCTTTGGTTCAACAAAACCGCTCAATCGCCCCGGCGACATATTCTTTCTCAATAGCGCCTTCCCTCCCACGAAAGATGAGATCAAAGCACACACTTCAACGCCGATGGTCTTTGGTGAGGGCTACGTGCGCGAACCCTATGGTGCCCCCTCCATCTTCAACATTTCAGCCATGTCCTACGGTGCGCTGTCAGGCCCTGCGATCGAGGCGCTCTCGGTGGGAGCCGCGACAAGCCACGTATGGCTGAATACTGGAGAAGGCGGATTATCCCCGTTTCACCAAACTGCAGACTGCGATCTCGTATTCCAGATCGGCACCGCGAAATATGGTGTGCGGGACGATGACGGCAATCTGGACATCGAGAAAATCGCAGGGCTCGCAGCGATCCCACAGGTAAGAATGTTTGAAATCAAATTGTCTCAGGGAGCGAAACCCGGAAAAGGCGGCATTCTGCCGGCGGAGAAAGTGACCGACCTGATCGCGACGACCCGCGGCATACCGCCGGGTGAGGATTCAATCAGCCCCAACCGTCACCCGGAGGTCACCGACGCTGACTCCCTGCTGGATCTGATTGACCGAGTTCGTTCGGCATCGGGGAAACCCACCGGCATCAAACTGGTTCTGGGGCAGGCCGGATGGCTAGATGATTTTTGTGAGGCCATCCACGCACGGGGACTGGCG
Organism: Gammaproteobacteria bacterium; assembly: GCA_018222695.1. Classification (GTDB taxonomy): domain Bacteria; phylum Pseudomonadota; class Gammaproteobacteria; order Pseudomonadales; family Halieaceae; genus Luminiphilus. Next base: position 5,361 of record JAAEZV010000082.1, on the reverse strand, counting down.
TCAGCACCCGACTTCATCACCTTGGATAGTGCGGATGGCGGTACAGGAGCCGCCCCCCAGGGCTTGATGGACAACATGGGGCTGCCCGTGGCGTCCAGCCTGCCGCTGGTGGACGAGAAATTGACCTCGGCCGGTCTGCGAGAGCGCATCAAATTGATCGCCTCGGGGAAAATGATCAATCCTGCGGGAGTGGCCGCGGCACTGTGTCTGGGTGCTGACGTGGTCTGCTCAGCGAGGGGCTTCATGTTCTCCCTCGGATGCATACAAGCCCTGCAATGCAACGAAAATACCTGCCCCACCGGCATCACTACCCACGACCCTAAACTGCAAAAAGGCCTAGATCCCACCGTCAAAGCCGACCGGGTCGCCAACTACGCGATCTCGATGCGAGAGGAGGTTGAGCTGATCGCGCACAGCTGCGGCGTGCTGGACCCTCAGGCCCTGTCACGGCAGCACGCCTTCGTCATTAACGACCAGGGTCAACCTTCACCGTTAGACACTGTTTTATCACCGTGAAATCCGTCCGCTCATTCCCACTACTGCCCCACTGACGGCGGAGCTTGGTCAAGTGACTTTTCACGGAAACATTGGCGTGCATGGGAAGCGAATCATCACCGGGTGTATTACGCTCCCTGCCAACTTCCCCTGAACCCTCCCGATGCAAACAAAGGCTTTCACTGCACTTGCCAGAGCCCTGTTGCTGATAACGGGTTGCCTATGCGGCGCCTCGGCATCGGGGGCCGACTTTGACCTCGAGTTAGCGGCGGGTTACGCGTGGGATGACAACGTCGGCCTCGATGAACTGGAACGAGCGACGGGTGAGTCCGATGAGGTCACCACGCTGGAGATTCAGGGGTCAGCCTTGTTCAGCTATGAAGATCGCGCGTCGCTGCGTGTGTCAGCAGGATTGGTTGATGACAGTTACCAGGAGTTCTCTCAGGTTGATCGACGCACCGAATCACTCGGGGTGAATCTGGAGGCGCAGTTGGGCAAAGCCACTGTGGGCATCAACTGGTTCGATGTCTCTGCCGACCTCGATGACGAAGAGTTCCTGACCTACGAGCGACTCTCTCCCTACTTAGCGGGCTTTTTGAGCAAGCAATGGTTCTTGCGAGGAGAATACGTTTACGGCGAGAAAACGATCGCCCGCCGCCCCGGCCGGGAGGCCGACAGCCACAGCGTTTCTCTGGACAGCTACTATTTCATTCAGGGCCTGAAGCGCTATGCGGTTGTGGGTTATACCTTCCGCGTGGACAACGCGCGCGCGAATCGCTACGACTACGACTCACATGCGATCAAGGCACGTTACGTGCATCGCGAAAATCTGGGGCGACTCCCTCTGGAGCTTGAGATCGAGGGCAAGTATGAGGATCGACAGTACAAAGCACCCGATCCGATGATCGGCACCGAGCGCGAGGATACCCGCTGGCGTTTCTCGGCCGAGCTACGACTTGCATTCACCGACTACGCGTCCTGGGCGGTGATGATCAAGAACTCTGATTACGACTCGAATCTGCCTACCGCGAGTTATAGCGACCTGGTGGTGGGCACCGAAATTCGATTGTCTTTCTAAGTCCTCGCTCATCGGAAGCGCGGCGATTCAATATGCTTGAGACAGGGACGCCTTCAGCACTACTGGAACTGTAATTGCCCGTAGCCGTAGATTTGATCGCGCCCCGGGGCGCCTATATCAACGGCACTGGCGTAGAGCGCATCCAGCATCACAGCGGGCTCACTATTTGATTGCAGCAAGCGGGCCGCAGCGACGGTGACAAACGGTACCGCATAGGAGGTGCCGGATGAGGCCGCATAACCCCCTCCAGCCTGCGCATGCCGAACATTGACTCCAGGCGCAGCAATATCGACGTACTCACCGCGATTGGCCAGGCGAAACGCGCGACCGCGGTTGTCGGTTGCCGTCACGGCCACTACCTCCGGATACGCCGCAGGATACATAGGCTGTGCCATCGGCCCCCCATTGCCGGCCGCCGCAATCGCCAGAACGCCTCGCTCACGCACGCGCGCCAGCGCGGTCTCAAGCAGTCGGTTGGGAGGGCCCGCCAAGCTGATATTAATCACAGACACCTGTTCGGTTATGAGCCAATTGAGTGCTTTGATCAGGCTGACCGTGCTGGCGAATTCGCCCTGCTCCTCGGTTTGATCGAACACCTCCGCAGCAAACAATTCAGCTCGGGGCGCAAGGCCCAGTGCCGATGGGTCATTGCTGGCAATGATGGAAGCGATCGCTGTGCCATGGAAGTTGGGTGGCGAGTCGTTCTCTACAAAGCGTCGGGTCGTAATCGACGCCTGAGAAAAAGCACCGTGCCCCTGATCCACACTGCTGTCGATAATCCCGATGCGCAACGACAAGTCAGATAGATCGGTAGGTAAGGCCAGTAACTCTCGAGGCGCGACACCCGCTATGTCGGTATCCGGATCATCTGGCACGCCAGCGGTGTAGAGGTGGTTGAGATCGACGTCAGCCCTGTCGCCACCAATCACCTCATAGATACCCGCGCGGGTCGCCGACAAATCGAAGCTGGCGGGGGCCGCAACCTCCGCCAGTAAAAAACCCAGACCGTCTAACTCGCTGACCCGGTCAAAGAGATAGCCTTCCTGCGCCAATTGTTCAAATACATCCGCCTCTGCCATGACCAACCAATGGTCAGTCTGAATACGGAGGGCATCTTCACTGATCCGAGACTCAATATCGGTGAGCAGATCCTCCATGGCTTGCTCTATTCGCTCTTCGGTAGCCTCTGAAACGATATCGGAAACCTGGTCCTCAACCTCCTGACTCAAACCGGGCTGAATCAGCGCAAAACCCAATAACAACGCCGCTGCCGCCCGAAATAGGCTGCTGATCGGGGAATATTTGGCTTGAAGTAGCGCGTTGATGCTGGACATCATGCGAGTCTAACCCCTTTCTGGCTCGCGCTTAAAAGCAAAAACTACAGTCCGAGAGGGAATAAGTCCCACCCTGAAACGTCAAAACGATAGCAGGCGAGATATGGCGAGTTTAACCGCCCAACAAAGACAGGACCTGATTGAGGAGCTGCCCCGCTTAAAGCGGTACTGCCTCTCACTGACGTCAGATCCCGCTGATGCCGACGATTTGTTGCAAATCACGGTTGAACGCCTGCTAGAGAAAGGCATGCCCGAAGACGCGCACGTCGCTAAGTGGTCGCACCGGGTATGCCGCAATTTGTGGATTGATGAGATTCGATCCAGAGACGTTCGGAGTCGTTACGCGCAGTCAGAAAGCGCAGTGGAAGGGGCCGGAACCACTTCGGCAAACACTGACGAATCCGTACAGCTCGATCGGGTATCAGCGGCGATGGAACGTTTACCGCCTGAGCAACGCGCAGCGTTGGTTCAGGTTGCAGTAGAGGGTTGTTCCTACGCTGAGGCAGCGGCGCTGCTGGAAGTGCCGATCGGTACGATCATGAGTCGTGTCGCTCGAGCACGAAAAGCGCTGGCTGAGGATTTGGAGTGGAGTGCAGAAAGAGAGGCTTAAGCCTTCAGCATTCGTCAGGGCCCACTTGGGACGGGCCGGAAGAACAGGGTGATTACGATGAGTGATGATCGTCAGAACGTGGTAGACATGGCTGGAACGCGAGTGGACGACGACCATTTGCTGTCTATGTATGTCGATAACGAGTTGGACGCAGAGCGAACCATTGCCCTGATCAGCAGGCTGCGTAGTGAGCCCGCCCTGCGAGCACGCCTCGAGGTCATGGAAGCCAACGACAAGCGGGTGAAACAGCTCTTTGCTCTATCTGGCAATCAAGTTCCCGAACATTTAGTACCCCTGGTTACGGCAGACAACGTGGCCGTACTGGGTATGACCCGGCGCTGGCAGCGCTGGGCGAGCGTCGCCGTAGCTGCCTCGTTCGCGACAGCGATGGCATTAGTGGTCGACCTGAACCAAACCGATGTCTTCAACCCCATGACCATGGATCCGCAGTTGGCGAGTGCTCTTGAGCAATCTCCGTCGCGCGCCACTGGCTGGGATGCGCTGGATGACGATCGTCAGTTCCGCTCGGTCTTGACCTTTCCCGCGGCCGACGGGCGCTGGTGCCGTGAGTTTCTGCTGAGTCAAAGCGAGTCACACTGGCGCGGCGTAGCCTGCCGGGATGGCGGCGAATGGGTGAACCAAGTCGTGGGTAGCGAAATCTTCCTCGAGCAGGAAACCCAGTATCGTCCCGCCGGTGCCGGCGACAGCGAGCAGGTAGCGCGGTTTATCGACGAGACTGCGACAGATGTGGCGCTTGGACCGCAGCAGGAAGCGGCGCTGATCGGATCCGGTTGGTAAGCCTGCCCTCAAAAATATCTGGCGCGGGTCTCGCGCCAACAACACAGCCACACCTGAACACAATCTACAGCGCAGCACCCTCCTGAGAACGGTCGCGCGCCTGCGCCGTAAGACTGCGTGGAGGTGTTGCTTGCGTTGCGCTCTCCGCCGGCCGATTATTGACTAGTCGCCTATGATCTTTGATCGAGAGTTTAGTGCTGATGAATGCATATCTGTTGCCGCTGACCGGCGGCGTTTTGTTGGGCCTCTCCGCCATGTGGTTGCTGCTTTCTCTCGGCCGGATAGCCGGTATCAGCGGCATTGCCTGGGGGTCCCTTGCAGGCCCAGAACGCGTGTGGCGAACCCTGTTTTTGGTGGGTTTGCTACTTGGCGGCTTAGTGACACACAACGTCATTGGCCAACCTGTTCCGGCCGAATCCACCGCGCCCTTATGGCTGATTGTCGCGAGTGGACTCCTCGTCGGCCTCGGGACGCGCATGGGTGGCGGCTGCACTAGTGGCCACGGGGTGTGTGGACTAGGCCGGCGATCACCACGATCACTGGTCGCCACGTTGACCTTCATGACACTGGGCGTCATCACCGTATTTGTGATGCAAAGCTTGATGGGAGCTGCGGTGTGAGGGCGTGGCCCGCTTTAATATCAGGCGTCCTTTTTGGCCTCGGACTGACCTTGTCGGGCATGTCAGACCCGGCCAAAGTGCTCGGATTCTTGAATATCACAGGGGCGTGGATACCGGATCTGATCTTCGTCATGGGCGGCGCTGTGGTCGTCACATTTCTCATCACTCCGCTCGTGACGGCACGAGAGGCCCCCTTGCTGGCGTCGACTTTTTCACTGCCCGGCACGCAGCTGTTGGATCGACGCTTGGTGGGCGGCGCCGTGCTATTTGGCATCGGTTGGGGACTGTCGGGCTACTGCCCGGGACCTGCGCTGGTGAGCTTGCTATACGGCTACGAGTCTACTGTGGTTTTTTGCTTGGCTATGTTCACAGGGATGGCATTGGAAGGCCCGCTCAGCCGCCTGTTCACACCATCTTGAGTGTCGG
>JAAEZV010000081.1 GCA_018222695.1 Gammaproteobacteria bacterium | reverse complement strand
CGGCCTATTCGCGAGCGCTCTCCCCTGTCTATATCGCAGTGCTGGCGATTTACGCGTTCGCACTGATTGCTGCCGCGCTCGGGGTGTTCAAGTGACGGCTTGGCACCTTGACCGGGGCAAGCTGGCTTCCATCGGGTGGCTCTGCTCGCTTTTGCTCAGCGCAATACTAGTGCCCGCCGCCCAGGCAGATTTCGAAACAGAAATCGCGGCTGAAGGCGGAAAATGGGCAAAATATTATGAGCAGGAAAATCTTGAAGGCCTGATGACGCTGTACGTGGATGACGCCGTGGTCGCGCTGCACGGTCAGCCCGCGCTATTCGGCATCGGTGCCATCAGAGACTACTTTTCAACCCGGATTGGCAAAGCAGAGTCTATTTTTGAGCTGGATTATGAGCTCAGAGAAACGCACGGGGACATCGCCTACATCATCAGCAAGTATTGGCTGAAGGCGATCGATAAAGAGACCGGTGACATTTACAAAGACGCCGGGCGATCACTGCTGGTCTATAAAAAACAGGATGGCAAATGGAAGATCGCGGCGGATATTGACCAGGCGACACCCGATGTCACATGGCCTGCACCCTCGGGGCTGAATTGAAATTTTGGGCTTTCTTGTGGTCATGCCCGCCAAGCTGGGCAGCTCCGGACGCGGGCTCTCCTGAACCGGGGCGCTATTAATGCAAATAATGCAAACGCGGTGGCGCTGGTAATGCATAAACAGTGGCGCTTGGCGGCTCGCCCTGAAGGCATACCCGATGCCTCTCACTTTGATTTGACTGACGTTCCCATTCCGGCGCTCGAGCCTGGCAAGGCCGTTGTGAAAACACTCTATCTTGGCGTGGCGCCTGTCATGTTGCGCTACATGCGCAATGAAACTGACTTTGAGTCACCGCTGGCGCTGGGTTCGGTGATGCCGGGGCGAGGCGTCGCGCAGGTGATTGAGAGCGATTGTGACGGCCTGCCCGTGGGGGCAATTGTGCAAGCGCGCGTAGGCTGGCAGGAATACGCGCTCATCGATGCGTCCGATCGACCCGCTCCCTTTTTGCTCCCGACCGACCTGCCGTTATCCCACGGTATTGGTGCCGTCTCACTGTCGGGCATCACAGCGCTCATCGGGGTGCGGGACATCGGCCTAGTCAAGGCAACAGATCGCATTCTTGTATCGGGTGCAGCGGGCGGCGTCGGCAGTCATGTCGCGGAGATCGCGAAAGCACTGGGCGCGCAAAGCGTCGTGGGCATCGCTGGAGGGCCTGAGAAATGCCGCCGGCTCACAACCGAGATGGGCTACGACAAAGTCATCGACTACAAGAACGACAACGTCGATGTGGCACTGGATGACGCCTTTCCCGAGGGAATCGATCTCTACTTCGACAATGTCGGGGGATCACTGTTGGACAATGTGCTGGGGAGGTTGCGACGCCGCGCACGCATAGCCATCTGCGGCTCCATCTCTGAGTATCTTGTGGACACTAAGGACAAGCACCAGTTCGTCAACCTGCAGAACTTGGGCCGGCAGGACGCGAAAATGGAGGGGTTCTTTGTCTTTGACTATGAGCAGGTGTACCCCGGTTGTATTGCAACGCTCGCCGACTGGGTGCGCGCCGGCGTACTGAATCCCGTTGAAGACATCTCCGAGGGGATTGAAACGATGCCTCAGGCACTGGCCGACCTCTATCTCGGCCATAATATCGGGGTCAGAATGGTGAAGGTGGGAGAACCCGATCTCCCTTTATCCTAGACCCTGCTTTCCTGATCAATCCAGCGACTCGGTCACCATAAAAATGGGGTTGTCGGCGAACTGCTGAAACTGCGCAGCCACCTCTTGCATGGCCTCTGTGCCGACAGCCTCGCCAAAGGCAGCCATGTCGTCGACCTCAATCAACTCGCTGTAGGCATAAGGCGCAGCAGCATCCGACCCCAGCAGGCCAGCCACTTTGAGCACCCGAAAATCGGTACACCCCGGCAACCGACGGACATTGGGCATATCCACGTTTCTGGCCCAGCTCTCATAAGCGTCAGAATCCGCCTCTGGTAACAAATTGAACAGCACTACAATGGTGGTCATGACTTGGTCCTCGCGTCACTGATCAGGGTTGTGCTGAAGAGCATACAAAAGACACAGCGACGATGCTGGCAATTTGTGCTCGAGAGGTTCACGAGGCAATTGAGCGCACTGGTTCGCTGTTGACGGCCCCTTTGGCATGATGTCAGCCTCAACGATATGCGGAGAGATCGGTCAAATCCATGACGGCGAATGCCTTCTTCCCAACCCTGTTCAGCCCGATTGATATCGGTGGCGTGACACTGAGAAACCGGATCATCCATGCGGCCATTGTCACGCAGTACGTGGCGGGCAGCGCGCCGACCGAGAGACTGCTCAACTACTACCGCGCCCGCGCTGCGGGCGGCGCGGCTGCCATCGTCACCGAACCGATTGCCATGACGCGCTTCAGCAGACTGCCCTCTCGGCTGCGCTGCTGGGACGACGAGGGGTTTGATCAGTTGCAGCGGGTTGCTGCGAGCATCAATGAGTCTGGTGCGCACGTGTTGGGGCAAATTCAGGACTCGGGGCGCGGCCGACACGCAGTCGGGCGTAACAACGAGGCAGTAGGGGCATCTCCACTGCCGGATGACCTGAGCTGGACCGTGCCGGCGGTGCTATCCCCGGGTGACATCAGGGAAATGATTGACCATTGGGCGCAGGGCGCGCGGCGACTGCAGCGGGCCGGGTTTTCAGGGGTTGAGATTTCAGCAGGGCATGGACACCTGTTCCATCAATTCTTATCTCCGTGGTCGAACCGGCGAACGGATGAGTATGGCGGTGACCTGGAGAACCGCACGCGGTTCCTCACCGAGTTGGTCTCGGCGATACGAGCCGAGTGTGGGCGCCCATTCATCGTCGCCTTGAAACTTCCGGGTGACGACGGTGTGGCGGGGGGCATTGACCTTGAGATGGCGTCGGCCATCAATGCGCTGCTGGCAGAACACGCCGAAGATTTTGATTTGTGGACGTGGGTCTGGGGTGCGCATGCTCGATCGCTGCATCTGCACTTGCCCGATGCCCATGGTCCCCGGCACCCATACCTTGAGCACATCAAAGCGCTGCGGTCTGACCACCCGGACATCGCGACAGGCGCAATTGGTTACCTCACAGACCCGGTCGAGTGCGAGACCGCTTTGACCAATGGCACGAGTGACGTGGTTTTTCTCGGGCGACCCTTGATCACAGACGCCGCGTTTCCGAACAAGGCCGCTGCGGGCAAGATTGAGGATATCCGCTACTGCGTATCGTGTAACAGTTGCTGGCGGAGCATCATCGAAGCCGGCGCTTTAGCCTGCGACAACAACCCAAAAGTGGGCGAGCCGGACGAGCTCCTCGTTGCGCCACCCGCTGTCACCGCGCGCCGGAATGTGGTGATCGTCGGCACCGGCGTCGCGGCGCTGGAAGCCGCCCACACAGCGGCGGCTCGCGGCCACAAGGTCACCATACTTGGCGACCACGAAGCATTTGGGGGGAAAACGCGCCTCCATGCCCAGATGCCCGGCGGAGAAAATCTGTCCAGCGTCTATGACTACCAGTACCTGAGGGCGCAGCAGCTGGGCGTGAAATTTGAGCTGGGCCGGCAGGCCAGCATTGAAGACATCTTGTCCTGCGACCCCGATGTGGTGTTGCTGGCAACCGGTTCTCGGTCTGCTCAACCCGGGTGGCTGCCTGAAGACTGGTTTGCCCAAGGGCTCATCCCCAGTCTTCGTGATATGGCCAAACAGCTGGCGCAGGGTATGGGCCGATCGCCCGGCCGCGCGGTTATCGTCGATCAGGATCACACCGAGATGACCTACGCCACCGCACTGCGAATGGCGAACTACTTTGATCGAATGACGTTGGTGACCTCGCGTGAACGCTTCGCGAACGATGTCTCGCTGATCAATCGACAAGGCATTTTGAAACGGCTGTTTGAGCGTCGCGTGGAGCTGATCTGCCACGTCGAGCCAGAGGGCGTCACGCAGTTGGAAGCGGGCCAGTTCGCCCTGCGAAACGTCTACAACGGCGCGCTCGAGACGCTGGATTCCGTGACTGCAGTGGCCCATGCCAGTAGCAGGGTGCCCAACGATGGCCTACGCGAACCCCTGCTAACCAAAGGGCTGGAGGTCATCCCCATAGGCGATTGCAAAGCACCCCGGTCGCTGATGGCCGCGACGCGCGAGGGTTACGACATCGCCAACGCGCTGTAAGACAGCATCTCTCGAGCAGTGAAATACCCGCACAGGGCTATCCCTTCTTCGCGAGCTTGAGGTACCCCGAAACGCCATATCGATAATTTCTTTAGGCACAAAAAAGGGCGCCAGATGGCGCCCTTTTTGATGCAAGCCTTAATCAGAACTTCAGCTGTACCTCAACACCGAAATTGCGGGGCCGATTGACCGTGCCTTGAGACCACAAACCCGGAGAGTAAACGGGGGTAGAATCAGTTGCACTCGTGGCGTTATAGGCTGCAGCAACATCGAGGAAGTAAAGAGAGTAAATCTCGTCCGTTAAGTTCTTACCGTAAAGAGAAATTCTCCAGTTATCAGACTCGAAGCTAATAGAGGCGTCCAGTATTCCAAACGCATCATTACATGCCGGATTATTGCCGCCAAAGTTGGTTTCAATATACTTATTATTCGCGGACGTGCAGTAATCATCTTTCCAGCGATAATTAATTGAGGATACAAGGTAGCTTGACTCCGAAAGCTGGGCTTCGTGCAACGCTCCCACCGTAAACGTCATGTCAGGAGCGCGGCGAAGATCCAGGCCGCTCTTATCTAGGGTGTTTCCCGCTCCGTCCGGCACTACGTAGTCGTCATAGGAAGCATCCAAGATCCCTAAATTCGCCGACAGCGTCAAACCTCGAGTAGGCACCCACAATGTTTCCAGCTCCATGCCATCAATGCTCGCCGCTGCTGCGTTCTGCACAATGGTTAGCGTTACTGCACCATCTGTGCCGGGTAGAATGACGTCCTCTTGCTTATCGGTGTAATCGACGGAAAAGATGGCGCCGTTAACCTGCAAGGTGTTGTTAAACCACATCGTCTTAAAGCCTAGCTCGATGCTCTCAACCGTTTCAGGTTCATAAGGCCCTGAATTATTGGCACCGGTGTTCCTGCCATTAAATCCGCCGGAACGGAAGCCTTCTGAGTAGGAGGCGTAAACCATGTGATTGTCGGTGGTGTATGCAAGGCTCACCCGGGGTGTGAATTCGTCCCAGCTCTCGTTACCGGTAAAGACTCTGGCTTCCCCGGTCGCAGGATCGGTGTAGTTGTTTTGCGCTGTGGCCGCCAGAGAACTGTCGCAGGCTCCCCAACTCTTAACCGCATACCTTGGATCAGGTCCGGGGTTGGCACCATCAGCTTCTTCCCCCGGCCAGTTGCCATAAAACGGCTGTTCGCCGGTATCGTCGCGAGCGGTGAAAACCTGGCACATGGTTTTTTCTTCGTCGATCCAGCGACCCCCAAGTGACAGGCTCAGTCGATCGGTAATATCAAAATCAAGCTGACCGAAGACCGCCGTATTTTCAGTTTCGTGAAGTGTTCTCGGTGAGTCATTAAACCCGCCAAAGAACCAAGTGGTTTGCCAGGCATCGTATTCGCTATCCCACCAATAGGCACCTACCGTGGTTTTACCCCAAGAAAAGTCGGTTTCTAAGCGGATTTCCAGGCTCTGCTGTTCCTCAGTTTGGGGGCGCGACACTCTAAATAAGTCGACCGCGCTGTTGTCGAATTCCTGTAGCGATGTCTCCTCCATCTCGCGGCTACCGTAAATCGCTACTACTCTGTTGTTTTCATTGATGTCGTATTGAAGATTTAACGTAACTGCTTCGATCTCGACGGAGGCCTTCTGGTCGGAACTATGGAAGGTGTTGTAATGAAAATCACTTAATCCGGGGTTACATTCTTCGGCAGGCTGTCCCACAAAATTAAATAATTCTCCCGAGCCATTGAAGCACGTCGTGGGGCGAGCATTCGTCTCGTCGTCGATATCGTCGTAGATGATGTGGGCCTGAAAGCGGTCGCTTGGGTTCCATAGCGCAGAAACGCTCCAAGCCTGCACTTCGGTATCACCCTCTGTCGTATTTCGTGTGGGGTTATCGAAGTAACCACCGCCGCTTAGGTCCATAGCGGATACTTTTGTCGCTAAGGTGCCATTGAAAATAGCGGGGAGGTTGAGCACGCCTTTAAAGTCTTGTTGATCGTCCTCTGAGATCAAGACGTTCACTTTGCCCCCTAACTCACCTGTTGGCTTGTTACGGATCACATGCACAAGCCCGCCAATCGTATTCCGGCCGAATAACGTCCCTTGCGGACCTCGCAGCACTTCGATCCGCTCAGCATCCCACACATTTAGGAGGGCACCAGTCGAGGTGGCTAAATAAATGCCGTCTTGATAGATAGCAACTGCGGGATCGAAACTTTTTTCGACCTCCGCTAATTGAATGCCGCGAATTGAGACAACAGCTGTGCCATTTCCGAGCACGGGATCAATGATCATGTTCGGCGACACACCGGCGACATCCATCAAATCACGGGCAAACGTTTTCTCGATTGCCGATGCATCCATTGCACTGACCGAGGCTGGCACAGTTTGGAGGTTCTCTTCCCGCTTTTGCGCCGTCACCACGACTTCTTCGATCTCCGCGGTGGTTGATCGCTGGGCATTGACCTGACCAGAGATGGCCATCGACACCGCGACAGCGAGTATTGAGGCATTACGAATCGTACTCATGGGTTCCCTCGTTAATGTTTATTTATGATCGTTATGAAAATTTCAGAACCTGCCGAATGGCAAAAACCTGCTGACAGGACTGATTTTTATTATGTCCGGACAAAGATTAACAGAGTCTCTGTAAAAATAACCCCTATAGCGCGGGTTGAACAGAGCTAATTGGTATAAATCTATGCATTTTCAGGCTGAATCGTTGCCGCCCGGCTCGCACATTCGACTCACACATTCACGGTCTTTTCATAGAAACAGCCGGGAAGATCAGAGTCGTAGCCTTTAGAGCGAGTGAGCGCCCACTGCCAGACAGTCAAAGAGGCAGTTCGGTGGTGTGTTTCATGGTCTCC
>JAAEZV010000080.1 GCA_018222695.1 Gammaproteobacteria bacterium | reverse complement strand
CCTGGTCTGCGCTGTGGGAGATCGGCGCCGCGGACAGTGATGGCAATGTCAGCGAGGGTGATGTGCTGTTACAGGATGCCCGCAATAATTATGTCCGCAGCGAGAGTCGTCTGGTCACCGCTCTGGGCGTCGAGGATCTGGTAGTGGTGGAGACCGCCGACGCGGTAATGGTGGGTGCCCGGGACCGGGTGCAAGACATCAAGCAGGTGGTGGAAGTGCTCACTGCGTCCAATCGACCGGAGGCTTTTGCCCACCAAAAAGTCTTCCGCCCCTGGGGATCCTATGAATCGCTGGTGGTTGGCAAGCAGTTTCAGGTCAAGCGGTTGACGGTCACGCCTGGCCAGACTTTGTCGCTCCAGTTACATCACCATCGCGCTGAGCACTGGGTCGTGGTGTCAGGAGAAGCCGAGGTCACGAGGGGTGAGGAGCAGCTGACGCTGGGCCCTGATCAATCCACCTATATCCCCATTGGCATGAAGCATCGCCTTGCCAATCGTGGCGCCGCGCCACTGGAAGTGATCGAAGTACAGTCCGGCTCGTATCTAGGAGAAGACGATATTGTGCGGTTTGACGATGTGTACGGCAGGGAGGAGACCCCGACATGATTGGTAAATGCCTGTTTCCCGTGGCGGGCTACGGCACCCGGTTCCTGCCCGCGACCAAGAGCATGCCCAAGGAAATGCTCCCGATTGTGAACAAACCGTTAGTGCAATACGGGGTCGAGGAGGCCATCGAGGCGGGGATGAGCAACTGTGCCTTGGTCACTGGCCGTGGCAAGCGCGCGATCGCGGACCACTTTGATATCAGCTACGAGCTGGAGCATCAGATCGCCGGATCTTCCAAAGAACAGTATCTCTCCGGCATCCGAGATGTGATCGATCGTGGCGTCTTCACCATGGTGCGCCAGCGCGAAATGTTGGGTCTGGGGCACGCTATTCTGACTGGCGAACCCCTGATCGGTGATCAGCCTTTCGGTGTTGTCCTGTCTGATGACCTCTGCCTCAACAAAGGCGGTCCCGGGGTGTTGGCGCAGATGGCGGCACTCTATGAGGAGCATCAGTGTTCCATTGTCGCGGTGCAGGAGGTGCCGAGGGAAGAGATCGACAAGTATGGCGTTGTGGCCGGAGCGACGGAAGGAGACGGGCTCACCCGCGTCAGCGAGATGGTCGAAAAACCCTCGCCTGAGGAGGCCCCGTCCAATCTCGCAGTGATAGGCCGCTACATCCTGACGCCGGACATTTTCGACATCATTCGCAACACCCCTCCGGGAAAAAATGGCGAAGTGCAGCTCACCGACGCGCTGCAGGCGCAGGCTCGGGAGGGTCGCGTACTGGCCTACCAGTTCGAGGGGCTGCGCTTTGACTGCGGCAGTGTGCCGGGCTTTGTCGACGCCACCCAGTATGTGTTTGAACACTACTACGGTCAGCCTGAATGACAGACGCTTTAGACTGCTTCAAGGCCTACGACGTTCGCGGGCGGATACCGGACCAACTCAACGAGGATATCGCCCGGCGTATCGGCAAAGCCTATGCCGAAGTGATTCAGCCGGGGACGGTCGTGGTCGGCCATGACATCCGTTTGACCAGTGAGTCGATCAAAGGCGCGCTCATCGACGGGCTTCTGGAGCAGGGTGTGTCGGTGCAGGACATTGGCCTGTGCGGCACGGAAGAAATTTACTTTGCGACGGCGCACCTTGGTGTCGGGGGCGGCATAGCCGTCACCGCCAGTCACAACCCGAAAGACTACAACGGCATGAAGTTCGTCCGGGAGGGCGCCAAACCGATCTCTGGAGACTCGGGGCTGGCGGAGATTCGCGCGCTGGCCGAGGCCAATGACTTCACCGCACCGGATACGCGGGGTGAGCTGGCGGCTGCCGATACCCAGCGTGCCTATGTTGAGCATCTGCTGTCCTACATCGATGTGGCAGCGCTCAAGCCGCTCAAAATCGTGTGCACGGCGGGTAATGGCGGCGCGGGTCGCGTGTTGGACGCGCTGGAGCCGCACCTGCCCTTCGAGTTCATCAAAGTGCATCACGAACCCGATGGCCATTTCCCCAATGGCGTCCCTAATCCGTTACTGGTCGAAAACCGTGCCGCCACAGCCGATCGCGTGGTCGCCGAGCAGGCGGATCTTGGCATCGCATGGGACGGCGATTTTGACCGCTGTTTCTTCTTCGACAGCGCCGGCCACTTCATCGAGGGCTACTACATTGTAGGGCTGCTCGCTGAGGCCTTCCTGTCCCAGTTGGGATCCCAGCGGATCGTGCACGACCCGCGGCTGACCTGGAACACCCAGGATATTGCCCGGGCCGGGGGCGGCGAGCCGGTGCTCAGCAAGACCGGGCATGCCTTTATTAAAGAGCGGATGCGCGAGGTCGACGCCGTTTACGGCGGCGAGATGTCCGCACACCACTACTTCAGGGACTTCGCCTACTGCGACAGCGGCATGATCCCCTGGCTACTCATTTCCGGGTTGATGTCCCGGACAGGTCAGTCTATGGGTGAACTGGTGGCGGCCAGGGAAGCGGCTTTTCCCTGCTCCGGAGAGATCAACCGCGAGGTGACCGATCCAGCGGCCTTACTGGCGGCGGTGGAGGCACGCTACGCGCCCAACGCGCTCGCCGTGGAAAAGCTCGATGGCCTGGGCGTTGAATTTGCAGAGTGGCGCTTCAATTTGCGGATGTCTAACACCGAACCGGTGGTGCGGCTGAATGTTGAATCTCGGGGTGATCAGGCGCTGATGGCAGAGAAGACCGAGGAATTGCTGGCGCTCATTGACGCCTGAAAAGTCAGTCTGCGTTGGCCGCGCGCCACGCCTCTGCTGTAGCGAGCGTAGCGGGATCCATTTTGACATCGCTGTCATCGCCGCTCAGCACGGTCTGCATCTGCCCCGCAATCACCTTGCCCAGCTCAACCCCCCACTGGTCAAAGGGATTGATCCCCAACAGCACCGCCAGAAAATAGGTCTTGTGCTCGTACGCAGTGATGAGGGCGCCGAGACACTCCGGCGTGATGGCGTCCATGGTAAGCAGCGAATGGCTGTGATTGCCCGGCAGCTCGAATTGTCGGCTGGCTGACTCATCAAACCCGCGCTCAGCGCCCAGCTGGCGGGCCTGCTCGGTTGGGCGGCCAACCATCAGCGCGCGGCTCTGGGCCAGAGCGTGGGCGGCGAGGGCGCGACGCGCATCGCGATCTCCCTCACCCGAGCGCAGTGGCAGGATGATATCGGCGCTGAAAGACCGCGTACCCTGATGCAGCAGCTGATAATAGGAGTGCTGTCCGACGGTACCGGCAGAGCCCCACAGCACTGGCGCGGTGTCGTGTTCAAGCAGCTCTCCCGTTGGAGAGACGCGCTTGCCGTTGCTCTCCATGGTCAGCTGCTGCAGGAAGTCCGGCAAATGAGCGAGCTTTTGGGCATAGGGCAGGACAACATGGGTGTTGGCGCCGAGATAGTGGGTCTGCCAGAGCTCCAAAAGTGCCATGATCATGGGCAGGTTGTGAGTGGGTGACGCGGATTCGGTATGCATGTCGAGCGAATGCGCGCCGTCCAAAAGACGTTGAAAGCTTTGCCAGCCCAGCGACAGCGCGATGCTGATGCCAATGGCGGACCACAATGAATAGCGCCCCCCCACCCAGTCCCACAACGGGAAGCATCGCTCTGGCGGAATGTGCCAGCGCCCAGCCTTGGCTAATTGAGTGGTCACTGCGATGAGATGCGCACCCACGGCCTGCCCTTGAATACCTCCCGCCTGTAGCCAGTCAATGGCGCGCTCGGCATTGGAGAGGGTTTCCTCGGTCGACAGCGACTTTGAGCAAATGACAAACAGGGTTGTCTCAGGGTTCAGTGGTGCCAGCGTGCCATCGAGATCATCGGGATCGATGTTGGCAACGAAGTGCGTCTTGAGCGGCGAGGCATGGGCGTGGAGCGCCTCGCAGACGAGCCGCGGACCCAGATCAGAGCCACCGATGCCAAGGTTGACCACATCCGTAAAACGTTCCCCCGTGCTGCCCGTCGACGCGCCACTATGGATGCTCTCAACCAGCGCTGCCATCCGGGAGAGCGTTTCCTCGATCTCTTTTGACTTTTCCGGGTGTTGATCGCTCGCGGTGCCGCGCAGCAATGTGTGAAGTGCGGGGCGGTGTTCCGAGGTGTTGACTATCTCGCCACCGATCAGCGAGGCGAACGCAGCAGGGAGCGCATAGGTATCAACCAACGTCGACAATGTCTGCCAGGCATCGTCATCCAGCAGGTGCTTCGAATAATCAAGGGTCAGCCCCGCGGCCTCACAGCGATACCCGCTTGTGCGATCCGGTGTTGTATCGAATAGCCCTTCTATGCGCTGGGACCTCAGCGCTTCAGCTGCCTGTGTCAGCGCGTCATGTAACGCGGTGGGGGTGATGGCCATCAGCCTCGGCGGTCCACCGCTCTAGCTGCCATCTCGCTCAATGCGACGGTCGCCTCATTCTGCCCAAGCGTCTCCAGCGCAGCCATCGCCTGATTTTGATGCTCAAGCGCCGCTTCCCGGGTCGCCTCGATACCACCGGTCCGCTGCACAACCGCCATGATGTCGGCGAAGGCACTGCCGTCCTTGTTGCGCAGGGTGTCTGCGACCAGACGCCGGTCACGCTCGTCGCCCACTTTCATGGCATGAAGCAGGGGCAGGGTGATTTTCCCCTCGGCCAGGTCATCACCGACGTTCTTGCCGGTTTCACTGGGGTCGCCGGCATAGTCGAGCAGGTCATCAGCCAGCTGGAAGGCAATCCCGAGGTGCATGCCGTAGTCGTGTAGCGCATCGGCTTTCGCGGTGCTCGTGTTGTGCAAGAGCGCCGCACCGTGGCAGGCAGCCGCAAACAGTGCGGCGGTTTTTCGGCGAATAATTTCCTGATACTGCTCCGCCTGGGTATCGGGGTCACCCGCGTGGACGAGTTGCATGACCTCTCCCGCAGCGATCGTATTGGTGGTTTCCGCCATGTGCGCCAACAGCGGCATGTTGCCAAGCCCGACCATCAGCTGGAACGCCCGGGTGTAAATAAAGTCGCCGACCAGAACACTGGGGGCATTGCCAAATTCGGCGTTGGCGGTGGGCATGCCCCGTCTAAGCGTGGAGAGATCCACTACGTCGTCGTGAAGAAGCGTCGCCGTATGAATGAACTCCACCACCGCGGCGAAGCGGATATGGGCATCCTCAATACCGCCCAAGGCCTTCGCAGACAGCAATACCAGCAGGGGCCGCATGCGCTTGCCGCCTGCCTTGACGATGTAATGGCCAATACTCTCGACCATTTCCACGTCGGACTGCAGTAGCTCGACGATGACGTCATCAACCTGCGCAAACTCGGCTGCGACGCTGTCTTTGATGGCTACATTCACACCGGATCCCCCAACATGCTCGCAAGTATAGGACGGCCGCGCACTGCCCGCCACGCTCCGTTCGCCTTGCCGGCCGCGCGGAAATCCCCCCAAACCCGCCCCCGGGGCGGCTTTTGGGCTGTTTAAGGCCTATTTCTCACACTTGCGCTTCACCCCGTGAGCGCGTATCTTTCGCGCCCTTGGTCTGACCTTGTGGTCGGGTTTCGGTGCCTGAACTCTGCCCCGCGCTAGCGCGGTCCCCTTTGCGAGCAGGCTAACTGAGAGGAAAACAGCATGTACGCAGTAATTAAGAGCGGTGGCAAACAGCACCGTGTAGAAGAAGGCGAGCAGCTCAAGCTCGAGAAGATCGAGGCCGCTACGGGCGAGACCATCGAATTCGACGAAGTGTTGATGGTGGGATCAGGTAGCGACGTCAAGATTGGCGCGCCGCTGGTGGAAGGCGGCAAGGTGACGGCGGAAGTTGTGGCACACGGCCGTCACGAAAAGATTCGCATCGTGAAGTTCAATCGACGTAAGCATCACCGTAAAGAGACGGGACATCGGCAGTGGTATACCGAAGTCAAGATTACGGCGATCAGCGGCTGACAGGAGACACGAGAGATGGCACATAAAAAAGCAGGTGGTAGTACTCGTAACGGACGCGATTCCGAGAGCAAACGGCTCGGTGTTAAGGCCTACGGTGGTCAGGCGGTCTCCGCGGGCAGCATTATCGTGCGCCAGCGCGGTACGCGCTTTCACGCGGGCGACAACGTGCGCGTGGGCAAGGATCACACGCTCTATGCTACCGCTGATGGCAAGGTAGAGTTTTTTAACGGCGGCCCGCAGAATCGTAAGCAGGTCCGTATCGTAACGGCGTAAACCGGACGCCTCAGGATCAGAGAAACCTCGTCACCCGGCGGGGTTTTTTTTTGCCATGGCGCCAGTGCGAACGTATCAGGCCAGATCATGAAATTTGTCGACGAAGCCACAATTGAAGTCACCGCTGGAAAGGGCGGCAACGGCTGTGTGAGCTTTCGCCGCGAAAAGTACGTGCCCAGAGGCGGGCCGGACGGCGGTGATGGTGGCGATGGGGGCTCGGTGTTGCTCGAGGGTGACGTGGCACTCAATACCATGATCGATTACCGCTACACCCGTCGCTTTCGCGCCGACAACGGCGAGGCGGGCCGCGGGCGCAACTGCTCGGGGAAATCGGGTGAGGACTTGGTGTTACCCGTGCCGCTGGGCACGACCGTGCTGGACGAGGAAACGGGTGAAGTGCTGGGGGATATTCGTGAACCCGGCTCGCGTTTGCTGGTGGCCCAGGGTGGTTTTCATGGCTTGGGTAACACGCGTTACAAATCGAGTGTGAACCGGGCGCCACGGCAGAGTTCGCCAGGCACAGAGGGTGAGTCGCGGAAGCTGAAGTTAGAGCTCAAAGTGCTCGCCGATGTGGGTCTGCTGGGGCTGCCCAACGCCGGCAAGTCAACCTTTATCCGCGCCGTATCGGCGGCGACACCCAAGGTGGCGGACTATCCCTTCACGACCCTCATACCGAGTCTGGGTGTGGTGAAGGTGGATGCGCATCGTTCCTTTGTGGCTGCGGATATCCCAGGGTTGATCGAGGGGGCTTCAGAGGGCGCCGGCCTCGGTATTCGCTTTCTCAAACATCTGACGCGTAATCGGGTCCTGCTTCATCTGGTGGACATTGCGCCGATTGACGGCAGTGATCCGGCTGACTCCGCGTGCTCAGTCGTACGTGAGCTGCAGCGTTTCAGTCCGGCGCTGGCCGCCAGGCCCCGATGGCTGGTGCTGAATAAAATTGATTTGCTTGATAGCGAAGCGGTCGCGAGCTGTCGGGAGCGCGTGGTGGCAGCCCTGAATTGGCAAGGCCCCGTGTATGAGATCTCCGCCGTCGCGGGGCAGCACACGGAAACGCTATGCGG
>JAAEZV010000079.1 GCA_018222695.1 Gammaproteobacteria bacterium | reverse complement strand
ATCCTGATCCATACGATCGACGAGTTGTAGCGTCGCGAGCTCCCTGAGCTCGAGGTAATCGACCGCAAACCCGGCCCGCTCCAGTGCCTCCCTCGCAGGGTCGATAATCGACGTCGCCAGACCGTCTGGTGTTGCCGTCAGGGCCGCGCCACAGCTCTGTAAGGTTTGCCGCAGCAAAGGCGCCACGGCACGTTCTGATGCGGACAGATACTGGTTGCGGGAGCTCAGTGCGAGGCCATCTTCCGCACGTTGAGTGGGCCCGGACTGTATGTCGATGGGCAGGCCGAGGTCGCCAACCATTTTCTTGATGATCAGTAACTGCTGAAGGTCTTTCTCGCCGAACACAGCAATGTCGGGGCCCACCAGCTGGAATAGCTTGTAAACCACGGTGCAGACGCCATCGAAGTGTCCCGGTCGATCCTTACCGCACAAAGCGTCGCCCAATCCGGGCACATGAATGGCCGTATGCGCAGCGCTGCCGTCCGGATAGATGTCGTCTGCGCTGGGCGTCAGAACGAGATCCACCCCGGCCTCCCGCAGCGCGTTTAGGTCGTCATCGAGCGTCCGAGGATAGGTATCCAGATCTTCATTTTCGGCGAACTGCATAGGGTTCACGAAAATCGACACCACCACCGCATCAGCTGCCACGCGTGCCTGATTTACTAGCGCCAGGTGGCCGTCATGCAGGTTTCCCATGGTCGGCACAAATGCGACCCTGCGGGCGTGGTCCCGGAGTGTGGTCAGGTGTGCTTCGAGGGCGGCCGTGTCTGAGACGACAATCATTGTCCGAGCCTACGAGTAGGTGTGCTCTTCCTTGGGATACTCACCGGCCTTCACCGCATTAACAAAAGCCTTGAGCGCAGCCTGAATCGAGGGGGCCCCCTCCATGAAGTTCTGCACGAATTTGGGTGCGGTGTCCGTCATGCCCAGCATGTCGTGGAGCACGAGCACCTGTGCGTCGGTGCCGCTACCTGCTCCGATACCAATGACCGGGATATCCAGTTTCGATGAGATATCGGCGGCTAGCTCTGCAGGAATACACTCGAGTACCAGCAGACTGGCACCGGCGTCCTGAATCTCCACAGCGTCGGCCAGAATCGACTTTGCCTCTTTCGGCGTTCGTCCCTGCACCCGGTAACCGCCGAACACGTTGACCGATTGGGGAGTCAGTCCCAGGTGCGCGCACACAGGCACGCCTCGCTCAACCAAACGATGAATACTGTCGCTAAGCCAAGTGCCGCCCTCCAGTTTGACCATCTGCGCACCGGCTTGCATCAGCCGCGTGCTCGCATGGAGCGTGTCGTCGGCGTTGGAAAAACTCATAAAAGGTAAGTCGGCGACAATCAGAGAGTGGGGTCGTGCGCGAGCAACACACTCGGTGTGATAGGCCATTGCGTCCAGCGAGACAGGGATCGTCGTCTCGTGCCCCTGAAGTACCATGCCTAATGAATCGCCAACCAGAATGGTCTCCGCCCCGGCCTCGCTGGCAAGCCGCGCAAAAGTGGCGTCGTAGGCCGTAATCATCACAAACTTGTCACCCGATGCCTTCATGGCATCCAAGGTGCTAATGGTGATGCGCTTGGTCATTCTGTCGACTCCCAACGGCTGCTTAACAGCAGGTTCTCAGCTAAAAAAGGTAGGGTTGAAGTAATGTCGACCCTTCTTAATGTTCAGCATGTAATCCACGAGCTGCTCGTAGTCCCTATCGCCCTGTGCCAGATCGATTTCATTGGCATTTACGATCAGTAGAGGCGCGGCATCGTAGTAAAGAAAGAACTCGCTGTACACCTCGTTCAGTTGTTCCAGATACCGCCGATCGATCAGCCGCTCGGCATCAATACCTCGGCGATCGATTCGTTCCAGCAGTCGATCGGGGCTGGCCTGCAGATAGATCACCAGATCTGGGACGGGTGCATCGACGCGCATCTTACTGAATACCTTTTCGTACAGCGCGTACTCATCGGGCTCCAGATTGACTCGGGCGAACAGAGGATCTTTTTCCAGCACGAAGTCCGCGACGCGGGCCTGATCGAACATATCTCTCTGTTTCAGCTCGGTGATTTTCTGGACGCGCTGAAACAGAAAGAACAATTGAGTGGCGAGCGCCGTTTGCTGCCGGTTCTGATAGAACCGCTCCAGAAAAGGGTTCATTTCAGCTTCTTCAAGCAGCAAGTCGTAGTCAAACGTATCGGCGATGCGGCGGGCGAGGGTGGTTTTGCCTACGCCAATGGGCCCCTCCACTGCAATGTAGCTCGGCACCGTTCGGCCGCGCAGAGAGATGCCAGAAGAAGTGCTTTGCTCGGGCAACCCAATCGCTCCTGCAGTGATCATCGCGGGAATTCACACAATACGCGAATCGTTTGCCCTGCGCACTGCGCCTGAAGTGCTTGCAGGGTGCTCGTTCCCGGGAGGCAGTAGTCCTCGCCCAGCAATTCAATCATAGGATCTAGAACGAACCGACGTTCGTGGGCGCGAGGGTGGGGTAACACCAGATCGGTGGAGGTTATTTCGAATCTGTCGTAGGCCAGTAAGTCGAGATCGATGCAGCGTTCACCCCAGTGCCGAAGCCGTTTTCTGCCCATCTTGGTTTCCGTGGCTAAAAGTGCCGATAGCAGTTTCTCTGGGGCCATCGATGTGTGAAGTGAAATCACCGCATTGTAAAAATCCGGCTGGTCCTGAGGGCCATGAGGCGCGGACAAGTACACGCTTGAGGTCGCCTCTACGGTGATTTCTGGGTCAGCGGCCAGCCGCCGATAGGCGGTCGTGAGTTGCGTCAGTGGCTCCTCCACATTGGATCCCAAACCCACCAACGCCTGCTTCATGAATCGCGATTTCTGCGCCGGCGCCGGGGGCGGCGCTCACTGCGTTCCTCGCGGCGCGCTCGGGCACTACCTACCAATTCTGGGTATCGTTGCTGTTGGTCGGTCCAGAATGCAGAGCAGTCGTCGCCAAGCGCATCAGTTTGTTCCCGTAGTAGACGTAAATCGAATGAGGCACGGAACCAGCGATGGGCCAGGTGGTCTTTGATTTTCTTTGGCTGCATGCGCTCTAGACGAGGTTGAAGATCCCAGATATCCCGCATCGCCAGCGAGAAGCGCTTGGGGATAGCGAGGTGCTGACACGCTTGTTGGACAATTTGTTGCCCTGCGCTGTGCATCGCTTGGATGGGCGATTCCCCGCTTACCGCAAGCTGCTCAGCGCATGCCTGTACAGCTGGCCAGTAAAGCGCAGCAAGCAGAAAAGCGGGGGTGACAGGCCGCCCGTCAGCAACCCGGCGATCTGTATTGCCGAGCGCCAGCTGCTGCAGCTCGAGTGCAGGCTCCCCCTGCGTTGCTGGGGATGCCGCTTCGCCCATGAGAGAAGTGAGCAATTCATAATGCCTTAACAGCCTGAAAGTGGGAGCAGAGAAGCCGTTCATGAAAAGCTTCAGCCATTCATCAAAGAGGCGTGCAGGCGGGATGTCTGTGAGTAACGTTCGGACTGATGCGATCGCCGACTCGGTATCGGATTCCAGATCAAACTGTAGACGCGCGGCAAATCGCACCACGCGCAACATGCGGACAGGGTCCTCGCGATACCGCGCTGCCGGATCGCCTATGATTCGAATCACGCGGTCTTCAACGTCTGCCTGACCACCCAGCTGATCAATGAATTGGTGTGAGGAAGTGTCGTAGTAAAGCGCATTGATTGTGAGGTCCCGGCGCCTAGCGTCTTCCTCCAGGGATCCGTACACGTTATCTCTCAGTAGCCGGCCAGATTGACTGGCTCGGGCATCTTGTTCGGAGCGCTCCTCTTCATGACCGCGGCGAAACGTGGTGACCTCGATGATCTCCCGACCGACCCGCACATGAACGATCTGAAAGCGGCGTCCAATGATTCGGGCATTGCGAAAGCACTGCTTGATTTGCTCAGGAGTGGCATTGGTGGCCACGTCGAAGTCCTTGGGGTGCTTGCCGATCAGAAGATCGCGCACCGCTCCCCCGACCACGTAGGCATCGAAACCGTGCTCTTGCAGTTGCTCAACCACAAACAGTGACCCCGGAGAAAAATCCGAGGGCTCAAAAACCGGTGCAGCCAGCGTTTGCGACTTCAAGGAATGGTTATCCACCGTGACACGGGATCCTCGGGGCGTCGTCGTTGCACACTTGCCAACGTGCCGGAGAGGGAAGCCAGCTGGAAATCAGAGAAAAGAGGTTGCCCAGAAAGAAACATGGGGAAGTTTCCTTCCCCACCCAGGTCCGTTATGACATCGTTTTTTTTATTAGGCCGATTATTATTATTCCAGCTCTGCGTTAATAACTGCATGTCACATGCCATATTCAAAAAAGTGTTAAAAAACATTGCGTTGTCCAGTTTTTGACCGGATATCGGGGCCGGTAGGTCCGAAGAGTGTTACGTAATTGCACCACAGTGTTACAAATTCTCACTAGAAACGAAATGTTCAGGCAGACTTTTGCTTCTGGCGGGGGATACCAAACCGCTGTCTCCGCTCCCACAGGCATTTGCGGCTGATGCCCAGCTTTTGTGCCAGCTCCGTCTCATTCATCGCGTCCTGATGCTGCAGCACAAATCGCTGAAAGTAGTCCTCGAGTGACAACTCGCCGCCGGCGTCCTCCATCGATCCTCCCTCACCAGGCGGGTCATTCGGACTCTGCCGGCTTGTCTGTAACGAAGCCGATCCGGACAGCGTGATGTGCAGCTCTGCGCCCTGGGACATTACCAGACTGCGCTCGATCACATTTTGTAGTTCGCGAACATTGCCGGGCCAGCGATGTGCCGCCAAAGCGTCACGGCTGTCTTCGGATAGCGGCTTGGCCGGCACACCGAGCTTGGCCGCTTGTTTGTCGATAAACCAATTCGCCATGGCGACAATGTCGCCATCACGCTCACGCAGCGCCGGAATATCCAGTCTCAGTACGTCGATCCGATAGAAAAGATCCTCCCGAAACTCGCTTCGCGCCGCCAGTTCTGCAAGATTACGATGGGTGGCGCAGATCAGACGCACATCGACTCGCTTGCTCGTAACAGAGCCAATTCTGCGAATCTCCCCCTCCTGCATAAAGCGCAGTAAGCGGGCCTGGGCGGCTAGAGGCAATTCTCCGATTTCATCCAAAAACAGTGTCCCGCCATCAGCAGCCTCAATCAAACCAAGCCGACTGGCAGTGGCGCCGGTGAAAGCCCCTTTTTCGTAGCCAAACAATTCCGATTCAATCAGGGTTTCGGGAATAGCGGCGCAGTTAACGGTCACGATAGGTTTGTCACCGCGCATGCTGATGCGGTGCACTTGCCTCGCAGCGAGCTCCTTACCGGTCCCCGTCTCGCCCACAATCAGCACGGCAGAGTCAGTTCGAGCGACTCGAGCAATGGTGTCCTCGAGCGTTCGCATTCTCGAGCATGCTTCGCTGCGGAAGTAGTCATTTTGGCCCGCGTTAGCTTGAGAGGTTTGATGCTCGGCACACAGCTGCCCGACCCACTCGGCAAGGTGTGCAGCATCAGCCTCACGATCGCAGACATCGACTGCTCCCGAGCGGGCTGCTTGCAACACGTTTTGCGGTCGTGATGTGGGTAACAGGGCAGCGAGCGGAATAGGCCACACCGTTCGGTTGAGTGTCGTCAGATCGGCGAAAGCGGGATGCTGCCCTGCTATCACCAGATCGCATTGCGGTTGCCAGAGAGCGAGACCTCGCTCGTCTCCTGGGATATCAGTCAGTACGTCGGCCCCGGCGCGCTGACACGCTTCCTTCAAAGCTTCCAGCAATGCTGGATCTTTCTCAATTAATTGGATTCGCATGGGCCCTCGCGCTGTGCTCCGACTCGCCAATGTTACCGGCGATAGGTTGGCATGCGAGTTAAAAAGTAACACATTTACTGGAAGGTGTTTATTATCTTCTCATGCACCAGTGTTCAGTAGCGTGATCGAGAATCTCTCCCACACGGCATGCGCTGCTCGATGGCGCGGGCTGCGCCAAGTGCCGCAAGCATTGACGAAGATTGTGCTCAGGTTGACGGGTGTCGAGGGGTGGCGCGCCGGTCTGCTTGCTGAGCTTGTTGCCGGCCTCATCGACCAGAATCGCCACGTGAGCATAAGAAGGTGACTCCAGCCCAAGAAGGTGCTGTAACCAGCGTTGCCGATACGTGGATTCCAGCAGATCGGCGCCTCTGACAATGTGCGTGAAACTGGGCTTCGCATCATCAATCGCTGCGGCCAGTTGGTAGGCGTAGAGACCATCGCGGCGCTTTACAATGAAATCCTTTGGTGCAGTTTCAGCTAGAGGGGGTTGCTCTCCCAAAAAACGATCGCTAAACCCCTCTAGTCTCTCAGATGCGACTTTGACACGCAGACTATGCGGCGTCTCAGCACTGATGTTTTTTTCCTGACAGTGCTGCCCACAACAGCCGTTATCGTCGAGCGTAGCTCGGGTGCAGAGACAGCGAAACAACCATCCCGATGACATGAGCCGATCAAGCGCGCTGTCGTAGTGTGACGAAGAATGCGATTGGTAAAGAATGGGGCCGCTCCATACCAGCCCGTGCGCAACGAGTGCCTTGGTGATGGCATCGCCGCTCCCTGCGACGGCCCTTGGGGGGTCGATGTCATCGATGCGCAGCTGCCATTGTCCGTGATGGCGTCGCGCATCGAGGAAGCTGGCTAATGCGGCGACCAAGGAGCCTGCGTGCAGCGGTCCGGTCGGGGAGGGCGCAAAGCGCCCGCGATAGGAGTTGGAATCGGTGTCTGCTGGTGAGTCGTTCAACCCAGCTCCTGCCGCTCCTTGATCTCGGCCAGAGTTTTACAGTCGATGCACATGGTCGCGGTGGGCCTTGCCTCAAGCCGCTGAATACCAATCTCGATGCCACAGGCATCACAGTAACCGTAATCATCGTTCTGCAATCGGTCCAACGTGGAATCGATTTTCTTGATCAACTTTCGCTCGCGGTCTCGCGTGCGTAACTCAAGACTGAATTCCTCTTCTTGCGTGGCACGATCGGCCGGATCTGGGAAGTTGGCCGCCTCGTCTTTCATGTGCGAGACGGTTCGTGTGACCTCATCGACCAATTCACCGCGCCAATTAAGCAGAATGCCTCTGAAGTGTTCAATCTGCTCGTCGTTCATATAGCTCTCGCCCCGACCCGGCTTGTAGGGCTTGAAGTCATCGAATTTCTGGAGTTCGCCCACCGCCCGCGCGACTTTTGCTGGGCTTTTCTTCTTGGCGGCTTTTTTGGCAGGTGCCTTTTTAGCTACGGCTTTTTTGGCAGGTGCCTTTTTAGCTACGGCTTTTTTGGCAGGTGCCTTTTT
>JAAEZV010000078.1 GCA_018222695.1 Gammaproteobacteria bacterium | reverse complement strand
CCGCCCAATACCGCGGCCAACCACATCGACTGTCCAATTTTGGCGAAGCTTCGATAGAGCGCGGCCGCAAACACCCACCACAGCAAGATTAACCAAATGGGGACGATCGTTGCCGAATCAAAATCGAAGACGCCGGTCAGCGTGAGGACCACATCCACACCAATCCCAACCATGGCGACCGGCAGCAGCCTGCGAAACTCGAGACCGCGGTCGGATACCAAATAAAAGTGCAGCGCCAGAGACAACAGCGCAACCGGCACCCATGGCTCTCTGCCCAATACACAACAGAACCAGGTTGCCTGGAACCATACCGCGTTAAACCAAAATGTATCGACCAGCTTCATAGCTGGTTAGATACGACGGGGGAGAAACGCCAGATCAGGCGGCGGTAGGTATCACGCCGTAGTGCTGGCCCGTGCGATCCAGTGCGGCCGCCAGTTGATCGACCAGAAAATCAATCTCGGCGCGCTCGGTGACAAAAGGCGGTGCCATGATCATCGCGTCCCCGGTCTGGCGCACCATGAGGCCCTGAGTAATCGCCGTATCGCGGCAGTGCACTGCCGCGGCGGACTCAGGCGCCAGTCGCTCACGGGTCGATTTATCACGCACCAATTCCACCGCGGCAAAGAGTCCCTTAACCCGCACCTGTCCCACAATCGGGTGATCTGCCAGCTCAATCAACCGGCTGGCGAAGTACGGCGCGAGCTCCACCACGCCCTGCTCGATAATCCGGGTCTCTTCGAGAATATCCAATGTGGCCAGGCCCGCGGCACAGGAAGCAGGATGTCCCGAATAGGTCAGGCCGTGGGCAAATTCGCCACCCCCTGACAACAAGACATCAGAAATCTTCTGGCTGATCAAACTCCCACCCAACGGCATGTAACCGTTGGTGACTGCCTTAGCAAAAGTGACGAGATCCGGCTCGGTCCCATAGGTCTCAAAGCCAAACCATTTGCCGGTGCGGCCAAAGCCACAGATGACCTCATCGGAGATCAAGAGAATGTCCCGTTCGTCGAGGATTCGCTTTACTTCAGGCCAGTAAGAATCCGGGGGCACGATCACACCGCCGGCACCTTGCACGGGCTCAGCAATGAACGCCGCCACACGATCCTCGCCCAGCTCATCAATCTTTTTCTCGAGCTCGCGAGCGGCGGCGATACCAAATGCTTCGGGATCGAGGTCCGCGCCCTCCTCGAACCAATGCGGCTGTTGGATGTGATGCACGTAGTCTAGGCCCATGGTCTGCTTGTGCATCGCTGACATGCCACCCAGCGTTGAGGCTGCAATCGTGCTGCCGTGATAGGCGTTTTGGCGGCTGATGATCAGCTTCTTTTCGGGCTTACCCAGCAAATCAAAATAGCGGTGTACCAGCTTGATCTGAGTGTCGTTGGCCTCTGACCCGGAGTTAGTAAAGAACACGTGCTGGAATCGCTCAGGCGTGACCTGGGAGAGCCGCGCCGCCAGCTCAGCTGCCGGCTGATTCGAGCACCTGAAGAAATTGTTGTAGAAAGGGAGCTCGGCCAGCTGCTCCGCCACCGCTTGCTTGATGCGCTCCTGGCTGTAGCCCAGATTGCAGCACCACAATCCCGACATCCCGTCCTGAATTTTATTGCCATCAGAGTCGTAGATATAAATATGCTCGGCGCGGCTGACGATGCGCCCCCCGTGCTTGGCGTAATCTTCAAAATCCGTGAAGGGATGCAGATGGTGCGCCTGATCCAGCTTCTTGAGTGCTTGCGTATCGAGCGTCGCGGTCATGGTGCTTTCTCCTCGGATTTGGCCTGCCACACTATAGCGGCCCGGGCCCCGCACAGGGGTAGCTTGCGCCGTGAGTATCACACCGGGCAACCGGCGTGTCAGTAACCCCAAAGGGAGAGCTTGGTGGACAGCGCGCGCCGCGGCGCGCACACTTCCGCCTCACATCAGGAGCTAACAGTGACTCTGGAACGCGTTGACGAACAATACCGCGGTCTGACTTACCCCTGGGGCAGACTGGAACACCCCGGCGATGAACCTTTCGAGGTGGCGCCCGGTGTCTGGTGGGCGCGGTTCACCATGCCGGGACCTCTAAACCACATCAACCTGTGGTTGCTGGAGGACGGAGACGGCTGGACCATTGTCGATACCTGCCTCAATCTGGATTCTGCCAAAGAGCGATGGGAATCCCTGTTTACGGGCTTCATGGCGGGCAAGCCAGTCCACCGTGTGATCTGTACTCATATGCACCCCGACCACATTGGTCTGGCGGGTTGGCTCTGTGAGCGTTTCGACTGTGATTTGTATATGACACAGGCGGAGTTCCTGACTGGCAGCCTGATCATGGGTTACACGGGTGAAGCGGCTCCACCACCGGCGATCTCCTTTTATCACCGCACCGGGTTCACCGACGAGCAGTTGGAGAATTACAGGGAGCGCTTTGGCAGCTTTGGCCAGTTCGCCACGCCGCTGCCCCACAACTACCAACGCCTCAGCGACCGACAAACACTGTCGATTGGCGGCCGTTACTGGCAGGTGGTGGTCGGTCAGGGGCACTCTCCCGAGCACGCGTGCCTCTATTGCCCGGCGCTACAGTTGGTCATTGCAGGCGATCAGATCCTGCCGCGTATCACGCCCAACGTGTCAGTGTTTCCCACCGAGCCTGATGGTAATCCGCTGGAGGCGTGGCTGGCCTCCAGCACCCGGTTGCTGGGTATGCTGCCCGAAGATTTGCTGGTATTGCCCGCGCATCAGTCTCCCTTTACCGGGGTGCGCGTGCGTCTCAACCAGATCATCGACAGCCACCGTCTCGCGCTCGCGAATCTGTATGACCTGCTGATGGAGCCTAAGCTGTTACCGCAATGCTTTGGCTGTCTGTTTGGGCGGGAAATTGGTGACGGTGAGATCCAGATGGCGACTGGTGAAACCGTGGCGCACCTGAATTATCTCTGGCACCGCGGTAATATTCAGCGACGGATCAATGCTGACGACCGATATGAGTATCAATCCGACCCCGAGGCACGCTACGTCGACGCCGAGTAAAAGCCCGTGACGAAACTGCGCAATCGAATCAAAACCCTCGCCTACCGCTGGTACTACCGGCGGATGAACCGACTGGCGTGGGAGGGCGCGCCGTCCCCTGAGATCAACACCAGCTTTCTTCAGCTGCCTTTACCCAAGCAAACGCTTGGGGCGCGGATGTATCACGGCTCCCGGCACCGTCCTCTCATCATCTACTTCCATGGTGGCGGCTGGACAATCGGCGATCTGGATACCCACCATCCTTTCTGCCTGCGGCTCGCTGATCAAACCCACTGTACGATCATGTCCATCGATTATCGGCTGGCCCCGGAGCATCCCTTCCCCGCGGCCCATGAAGACGCCATGGCGGCATCGCGATGGATTATCGACAACCTCAACGCGCTGGCCCCCAACAATGGCGAGGTGGTCATTGCAGGAGATAGCGCCGGCGGAAACCTGACGCTGGCGACTGCAGTTCGCCTGCCGGACGAGCCGCGGCTCAGGGGTTGCCTGATGCTTTACCCGGCCATGCAGCACTACCACGCCGCCATGCGCTCCTATACGGAGCACGCAAAGAGCGGGCCGCTGACCACTTCGATTATGCGCTGGTTCATGGATACCTATCTGGACGGATTGGCGCCGGCAGACCCCGCGACAGAAATCATGTTTCCGGGGAAGCGCATCCCGCTCAGTGGTTTTCCCCGCTCATTGTTGGTGACCGCCGAAAAAGACCCGCTCAGGGATGATGGTAGGCGCCTAGCGAATGCTCTGCAGCGCGCCGGCGCGACGGTGCAACACGAGCATTTCTCTCAGGAAGCGCATGGATTTCCGTGCTCGGAGGGGCCCACCCCCGGACACGACCGCTTTATGTCGCTGACCAAGGCCTGGATCGAGGCAATCAGCGCGCGGTAATGCGCTCCAACGTGTCCATGATCTCTGCCTTCGTGAGCAGACGCGGCGAGACATAGCCATCACTCTCATCCATCGCAGCGTGGGCCAGCACCGTCCAATCAGCTGGCTGGATGCGCGGGTCAGTCTCGGCGATGCCGACTTTAGCAATTAATTCCTGCACCGCCTCAACAAACGCCTGGGCCCTCGCCGCGGGTGAGGCGGCATCGGACACATTGGTCACAACAGCGAGTTCGGCCAGTGCGGTCTCCGCCTCGGCGAGACAGGCTTTGAGGACATGCGGTAACGCGAGCGCGTTGGCCTGTCCGTGGGGAATGCCGTAACGGGCGCCCAGCTGGTGTGCAATCGCATGGACATTACCGACGCCCACCTGGTTGATCGCAATACCCGCGTGGTAAGCGGCCACCGCCATGCCCTGGCGGGCCTCGACATCTTCGGGATGCTTTACCGCCTGCTCGAGCCAGCGAAAAACGCCCTGAATGGCAAGGCGACCATTCTCTTTTCGCGTGCCTCGATCCCAAATACAGATATACGCCTCGATGCCATGGGTCAGCGCGTCGATGCCCGTTGCCGCCGTCACGGGTGCCGGCAATCCCAGTAACAGATCCGGGTCCAGCGCGACCGCCTGTGGCAGCAGGTCCTCGCCCACAATGATGTGCTTGAGCTTCTCTTCCGGATCTTTGATGACCGCCCCCATCGTTGCCTCACTGCCGGTACCGGAGGTAGTAGGAATGGCATAAATCGGCAGGACATCGTCGGGCACTTTGTTCAGACCAACCCATTTGTCGGGTGACTCGTCACTGGTCCGGGTGCACGCGATGATCTTCGCCGCATCCATAGAGGATCCGCCCCCCACCGCTACGATCGCCGTACAACCCGCCGCCCGCAGCACCTCTGCACCCTCCATCACATGCGCAAAAGTGGGATCGGGGTCGACGCCGGCATACCAGTGGAGATTCACCCCCGCGTCCGCAAGAGATACCAGCGCCCGCTCGGCCAGGCCCAGCTCCTTCAGCGCCTTGTCAGTGACTACCAGAATATCGGTGTGACCAATATCCACAATGCGTCGACACAGATCCGCGCTGGCGCCCTGACCGACATAGGACAGATGCACACCTGTCGCCTTGTTACCAATGAGCAACTTGATCAGCCCCAGTTTGAAACCGCGCTTGAATCGCCTAACCAGCATTGATCGCAACATGGCGATGTCTCCCAGAGATTTTCTTGTCGCGGTAGTCTATCTTCACCGCTCCAAGGACGACAGTCCGGGATCTAAAATAGGAAACGCGCACTATGGACAGACACTTCATCCACTTCGAGACACCAGAGATGGCCACAGTAGTCCGTGACACGGCACCCCCGGCTGGCCCGGAGGAAGTGCTGATTGAGGTGGATCATGCCGGTATCAACCGCGCCGATCTGCTGCAGCGCCTCGGGCTCTATCCGCCACCGGAGGACGCATCACCCATACCGGGACTGGAAGTCGCAGGCCAGGTGATCGCGGTCGGAGAGAGGTGTTCATCATTGCAGGTGGGCGATCGGGTGTGCGCGCTGACCCATGGCGGCGGCTACGCCTCCCATGCCATCGCCCGCGAGGACCACTGCCTCACCCTGCCGGATAACCTGTCCACTGAACAGGGTGCCGCGCTGCCCGAGGCACTGTTAACCGTGTGGTACAACGTCATGGAGCGGGGTCAGCTGTCAGCGGGTGAGACAGTGTTGATCCACGGGGGCAGTAGCGGTATCGGCTCGATCGGTATCCAAATGGTAGCGGCGCTTGGCGCTAACGTGATTTCCACCGCGGGCTCAGCAGTGCGATGTGACGCAGTCAAAGCGCTCGGTGCTTCGTTTGTGGCGAATCATCGCGAGGGTAGCCTCACCCAACAGTTCACTGACGCAGGCTACGGCGGACACGTCGATGTCATTCTGGACATTGCAGGGGGCGACCTGATGCAAGCCAATCTGGATCTCGCTGCACCCGACGGCCGCATTGTGTGTATTGGCGTGATGCGTGGCATGCAGAGCGAGATCAATCTCGCCACGCTGTTTATGAAGCGCTTAACGCTGACAGGTAGCACACTGCGCAGACTCGACACCGGGGAGCGCGCGCGTTGCTTCAGTGCGATTCGCGAACGCGTCTGGCCACAGGTGGTCGCGGGCGATATTCGACCCATCGTCGACACGACTTACCCCCTGGCTGACGTCCTGGAGGCCCACGAACATATGCGCTTGGGGACACATTTTGGTAAGTTGGTGCTGGATTGCCGGACAGGGTGAGCACCCACGGATAGCGGCACGATGACACAACCCCCGGCGGACAACCCCAGCCGCGGATCGATCAGGAAACAGTTCTCCATGCGTTCATTGCTTGCTGACACTCTTCCGAAAGCCCTGCTCGCAGGAGCCATGACCCTATCGATTGTGTTGATCGGATGCGGTGGCGAGAGCGTGGCAGAGGTCCCGGAGGCCTCAACTACGGCATCTGCGCCTGCCGAGTTCACGGTCTCCGAGCCACTCACTCTTCCATCCGACAATATTCTGGCGAGCGTCGATACCGCCCCCGACGAGGCCGAGGCCAGCGCTGCCCCGGCCAGCAGCACCGGTTCTGGCTCTGGCGGCCTGAAACGCTTCGGGGTCATGCCGCACTATGGCGACCTCGACACCATGGTCGAGCGTCGCACCATGCGGGTGCTGACCGTGTATGGCCCGGGCCGCTACTTTCTTGAGGACGGACCGCGCGGAACCGTTCAGGAATATGCCGACAAGCTGCAAAAAGTCGTCAATGAGGCCTTCAAAACCGGTTTGCTGACCGTGCAGGTCGCCGTCATCCCGGTAGCCAGAGATCAGCTCTTCACTGCATTGCAGGCGGGCTACGGCGATATCGTGATGGCGGGCACCACCATCACCGATAATCGGCAAGCTGAAGTCGACTTCACCAATCCGGTCAGTAAGGCCCTCAAGGAAGTCCTGATTACTGGCCCTAGCGCGCCACGACTTGGATCGCTGGCGGACCTGTCAGGTAAAACCGTTTATCTCCGCCTCTCAAGTAGTTATGCGGAAAGCGTTCGCGAACTGAGCCAAAAGCTGATCGAGCAGGGTCAGGCGCCGATCCGCATCGAGGCCGTCGACGAATCACTGGAGGACGAAGACCTGATCGAAATGGTCGACACGGGTCTGCTTCCTTGGGCGGTGGTCGATGACTACAAGCCGCAAATGTGGCGCGAGGTTTTTACCCGCGTCACGGTGCGAGATGATCTCGTCCTGCGCGAGGGCGCGCGCCTCGCCTGGGCGATTAGACCAGACAGTCCGCAACTCAAAGCTTTTCTGAATACGTTCCTCAAGGACAATCGCGAGGGCACGCTGTTCGGCAATATTATCCGCAACCGGTACATTCGGGATTTCGACTGGGCAGAAAACGCCGTGGGTGCCGAAGAGCTGAGTCGCTACCGCAAGCTGTCAGCGCTTTTTAGAAAATATGGCACTGACTACGGCATGGACCCGACCTTGCTGGCGGCCCAAGGCTTTCAGGAGTCGCGGCTCGACCAAACCGTGCGCAGT
>JAAEZV010000077.1 GCA_018222695.1 Gammaproteobacteria bacterium | reverse complement strand
GCACCATGTCACTGATATACTGAGTGTCCTGAGCATTGGCCGCGGGCAAGCAAAGCACGGTCAGAGCGAGCAGTACCCATAATGAGGCGCTTTTCACTGCGGTGGGTACGCTTGTCACGGTGAGCGTCATCAGGGGAGCCATCACGACCCGCCCGCCTGTTCGCTTTCCGCCGCATCGTCTTCTTTAAGGTGCGGGGCAACAATGAGAATCGTCAGCAACATCAGTACGACCGTGAAGCCGACACTTGAATACAGCTTGTATGACACCCAGAACGCTTCCTCGTATCGGTAGGCCACGAACAAATTCAGGGCCCCGACTAATGTGAAGTTTCCGATCCATAGCGTATTCAGTTGAGTCCATACCCGGCGGGTCAGAGACAGCTGACCGCCCAACAGTCGTTCCAGGAGATTGCGTTCACCCACGAATTGGGACCCGAGGAATACGGCAGCCAAGACCCAATTGAAAACGGTGGGCTTCCATTGAATGAAACGTTGGTCTCTCAGAATCAGGGTCGCAGCACCAAAGACCACCACGGCAATCGCCATCCACATCAGGCGCCGTTCGTTGCGCCTCGACATGGCCGAGGCGAGCAGCCAAACGATGACGCTGCTCGCCATCAACACCGCCGTGGCGCTGAAGATGCCATCGAAGGTATGTGACCAGCTTCCAACGGTCACGATCTCGCCGTCCATCTGGTAGGCGCCGAAAAAAAGCACCAGAGGCAAGAATTCCAGCAGTTGTTTCATGGATGGATTCGATCCCGCGCCGCAGCGCTCGCTATCACTTCGACTATGGTAGACAATCCCGCCTTGCTTCTCAGCCCGGCGGGGCCGCTATCCGCTTCGGGCGCAGTGTAGAGATTGCCGTGATCGACTTCCACACACATAGTGCCGCTTCTGATGGCGCCCTGAGCGCGCGCGATTTGATTGATCGCGCCGCTCGCGAAGGTGTCCGCTGCATGGCGATCACCGATCACGACACGATCGCGGGGTATCTGAGCGTGTGCCAGTCAGTGCCATCGGGACTTGAATTAATCAGCGGCGTAGAGCTGTCATGCCAGTGGGGTCGGGCGGGCATACACATTGTTGGGCTCGGCTTTGATCCGGCTGCCTCTGTCATGACTCGCCACCTCGAGAGCTTGGACAAAGCCCGCCGCGAGCGCGCCGAAAAAATCGCAGACAAGCTGGATCGCAGCGGCATGCCGGGAGCGTTGGAGGGTGCGATGGCGGTCGCAGAGGGCGCACAGATAGGTCGGCCGCATTTCGCCCGCTGGATGGTGCTGGCGGGGCACGTTGAGAGCGAGGAAATGGCGTTCAAGCGGTTTCTGGGTCGCGGCAAGTCGGGAGATATCTCTATGCTGTGGCCGGCGCTGGATGACACCGTGGCGACGATTACCGCTGCTGGAGGCCTCGCGGTATTGGCTCACCCCCTAGATTATAAAATGACGGCGACCCGGCTCCGCGCTCTTACGGATGCGTTTCGTGACGCCGGCGGAGTGGCGCTGGAGGTCATTAATGGTCGGCCACGACCGGGTGACACGGACACCCTGTGGCGATTGGTCCGAGAGCGCGACTTGCGCGTGTCTGTCGGATCAGACTTCCACCGAGACTCACCCTACGGTGCAGGGCTGGGCGTCGAGATCGCTCAGATTCCCGAGGGCATGGGGGTCTGGGAACAACTGTGAGCCAATTTTTTGCCATCCACCCTGAGACACCGCAGGCTCGTCTGATACAGCAGGCGGTCGACATCATTCAGCGTGGCGGTGTCGTGGTGTATCCCACGGACTCTGCTTATGCGCTGGGCTGTCAGTTGGGAGACAAGAAGGCCATGGAGCGCATCCGGCGGATCCGTGCTTTGCGAGATGACCATAATTTCACGCTGGTGTGCCGCGACTTGTCCGAGTTGGGCACTTATGCCCGGGTAGACAATACCGCCTATCGATTGCTGCGTTATGCCACCCCCGGTCCCTACACGTTCATATTGGAGGCGACCCGGGATGTGCCCAAAAGGCTGGTGCAACCGAAGCGCAAGACGATTGGTCTCAGGGTGCCCGATCATCCGATTCCCCAGGCGCTCCTGCATGCGCTTGATGAGCCGCTGATGAGTGCGACGCTGGCGCTCCCGGGGGATGAATACCCGATTACCGACCCTTATGACATCCGTGATCAGCTCGAGCATGAAGTGGACCTGGTTATCGATGGCGGTTTCTGCGGACTAGAGGCGACAAGTGTGGTTGATTTGACCGGCCCCGCGCCGCTCATTTTGCGTCGCGGCGTCGGTGACGTCAGCGACTTTGAGGCCGCCTGAGGGTATAATTTCCCTGTGACGAATTCTGCTGAAAACGCCCCGGAGGAGGGCGCCACAGGCGAGCCCGAGAACCCCGCGGCAGATACTGGTATGCCCGCACTCCGGCCGGAGCAAGGCGAGATGCCTTTTGCGATGGTTCGGGGGGAAGCGGTCACAGAACTTCCCAAAGATCTGTACATCCCCCCGCAGGCGCTTGAGGTGTTCCTCGACGCCTTCGAAGTGCCGCTTGATCTTTTGCTATATCTGATTCGTCGCCAGAACCTCGACATTCTTGATATCGATGTTGCGCAGATCACCGAGCAATATATGCGCTATGTCGAACTGATGGATGCCATGCAGTTTGAATTGGCAGCCGAGTATCTTCTCATGGCGGCGATGTTGGCTGAGATCAAGTCGCGCATGTTGTTGCCGCGCTCCAGCGAGGTAGAAGACGACGAGGAGGACCCCCGGGCCAACCTCGTGCGTCGTCTGCAGGAATACGAGCGATTTAAAAAGGCGGCAGAGGATCTTGAGTCGATGCCACGTCTGGAGCGGGAGTTGTGGCAGGCCTCTGCGGCGCCGCCCGATCTGCGTCTGGAGCGACCGCTGCCCGAGGTGGATATGCGGGAAGTGCTTTTGGCGCTGGGAGAGGTGCTGCGACGGGCGGAGATGTACGCGAGTCACCAGATACAGATGGAGTCGCTGTCGACCCGGGAGCGCATGTCGCAAGTGCTGGAAACGCTGGCGGAGGGTGGGTTTGTGCCCTTTGTCTCCCTGTTTAAGCCTGAGGAGGGTCGCCTGGGTGTCGTCGTGACATTCCTCGCGCTGATGGAACTTATGAAAGAGTCCCTGATAGAGCTGGTTCAGACAGAGGGCTTCGGCCCTATTCACATCAAAGCGAAATCGGAGTGAACATGGAAGCGGGCTTGGTGCAGATTTTGGAGGGCGCACTGCTGGCGGCAGGTGAGCCGCTTTCCGTGCAGCGCATGGCGCTCTTGTTTGAGGAGAACGAGCGTCCTTCCAAGGAAGAGATTCGCGCGGCGATCCAGTCGGTTGAGGAGCGTTGCGAGGACCGGGGCTACGAGTTGGTGCAGGTGGCCTCGGGGTATCGCTTTCAGGTGCGACAGGATCTGGCGACCTGGGTAGGGCGGCTCTGGCAGGAGCGTCCCGCCCGCTATTCGCGAGCACTTATGGAGACGCTGTCTCTCATTGCCTACCGTCAGCCAATAACGCGGGGCGAAATTGAGGAAATTCGTGGGGTTGCGGTGAGCACCAACATCATCAAAACCCTGCTGGAACGCGAATGGGTGCGGGTGGTGGGTCACCGCGACGTCCCGGGCCGACCCGCTATGTACGCAACGACCCGACAGTTTCTCGACTACTTCAACCTGAAATCACTGGACCAGTTGCCACCGCTGGCGGAGATCAAGGAACTCGATAACCTCTCTGGTGAACTGGGGCTCGAATTACCCGAGCAGACCTCCGACGCTGATGCTGAGCCTGATGAGGGAGGCGAAGCCTCTCAATCCGAAACAGCAGCGGAAGACGCCGCAACGGCTGATGGCGAGCAGCCGGAATTAGAAGACGCAGACGATGCCCAGCAAGACACACGCACAGACTGATTCGCCCGAGTCGATCGACGAGGACAAAGGCCAGAAACTGCAGAAGGTGCTGGCGAATCTGGGTTTGGGTTCGCGGCGCAAGATGGAGCGCTGGATTGAAGAGGGCCGCGTCACCGTCGATGGCAGCGTGGCTACCTTGGGCGACCGTATTCGCGCTGGGCAGTCCTTGCGCTTGGATGGCAAGCCGCTGGAGGTGGACGCGTCTGAGCAGGCGCGTGTGCTTCTGTATCACAAGCCTGTGAGAGAGGTATGCTCCCGGGACGATCCAGAGGGCCGCAAAACGGTGTTCGAGCGTCTGCCCAAGCTGAAGAGTGGCCGCTGGATTTCGGTGGGGCGCCTCGATTTCAATACCTCCGGTGTGCTGCTGTTTACCACAGACGGAGCGTTGGCCAATGCACTGATGCATCCCTCAAATGCGATTGAGCGCGAGTACCTAGTGCGCGTCATGGGACGGGTCGACGAGCCTATGCTTGAGCGCTTAAAAGACGGCGTAGAGCTCGACGACGGTCCGGCACGATTTTCTGACATTCAGGAAGGTGGTGGTGACGGCATCAATCGCTTCTTCTATGTCGTGCTGATGGAGGGGCGCAATCGTGAGGTCCGGCGCCTGTGGGAATCACAGGGAACCACCGTGTCGCGGTTGAAGCGCGTCCGCTACGGTGAGGTGTTCCTGCCATCGAAGCTCAAAAAGGGTCAGTGGCTGGAGTTGCCGCAGCGGGACGTAGACGTGATCTATCAGATGGCCGGACTGCCCACAAAAGAGGTGGCGTCGTTATCCAAAAAGGACCTTGAGCGTCGACAGCGGTTCGCGAAGAAAGGACAGCGGGTGGCGGGACGTCGGAGCCGACGCGGCGAGTGAGCGCTTCAGCTCTGCGCGCTTAAGGCCTGTCCGTTGAGCTCACGACTGGCATCACTTAGCAGATAAAGCCACCGATCGGTCAACGCGTCGGGCATCGGGTTGGTATCCGGGGGTTCTCCGGGATAGGCCGCTCTGCGCATACCCGTGTTGACCGCTCCCGGATTCAAGCTGTTTACGCGAACGGAGCTGGTCGCGCCCAACTCATCGGCGAGCACCTGCATATAGCCCTCGGTGGCAAATTTCGACACCGCGTAGGCACCCCAATAGGCTTTGCCTCTTCGCCCCACCCCAGAGCTTGTGAGCACAACCGAGGCGGCCGAGGCTGCCTCGAGCAGTGGCATCAGTGCGCGCGTGAGCAGAAACACAGAGGTCATGTTGACCTGCAGGACCTCGTCCCAGCTCGCCGGTGAGGTTTGTGCCAACGCGCGACGCTCACCGAGCACGCTGGCGTTGTGCACCAGACCGTCAAGCACTACATTTGCCGCGGAGAGTTCATCTGCCAGTGCGCTATAGAGTGACGGGTCGCGGGTGTTGAGGTCCAAGGGAATGATGCCGGGCTTTGGGCACCCCAGATCGGTAATCTGGTCATACACCCGGGCCAATGCCGCTTCGTCACGGCCCAGTAGTAGCACCTCGGCCCCATGTTTTGCGCAACTGAGCGCGACGGCCTCACCGATGCCGCGGTTGGCCCCGGTAACCAGTATTGTTTTACCCGCCAGCTCGTTGCTGGAGGCTTGCCAGTCATCGGGTACGAAACTCATGACACCATCCCCGAGATCATCTCGGCCAGCTCACGACTATTCTCGGCCACCGCGTCTGCCTGCCAGCTACTGGCAGGCTCGCCGGGGGCCAGGTAGCCGTAGGCCGCCGCAATCGTGAAGCATCCCGCAGCCCGACCTGCCTCGATGTCCCTCAGGTGATCCCCGATGAACAGGGTCTCGGCGGGATCGCAGGCTAATTGCTCGCAGGCGAGCAGGATCGACTCGGGGTCGGGCTTGGGCTGGTCGACGTGATCCGGTGTTACTACCGCGCCCGCCGCAGGATCAAAGGGCATCTTGTTCATCAGCGGGAGCGCGAAGCGCGAGAGTTTGTTGGTGACAACACCCCAGGCAATCCCCGCTGTGTGCAGACCGGCAACCAGCTCCGGCAGCCCGGGGTAGGGGTGGCTGAGATCCCCCAGCCCACTCTCGTAGAGCGTCAGAAATCGCTGCCGCCACTGCTCGAAGGCTGGATCGTCAGCGGGCACCTCCAGTGCAGCCTCCACCATGCCGATAGCGCCATTGGACACGCTATGCCAGATAGTCTCGGGATCGATCGGTGCCAGACCCGCCTCAGCACGGAGCTGCAGGCCAATCTGAATAAACTCGGGAGCGGTATCGATCAGGGTGCCGTCGAGGTCAAACAGTACCGCGCTCACTGTGGGTGATGTCACGGTTTTTTTGCCCGAATCAGATAGTTGACCGACACATCACCCGGCGTCAGTCGGTAACGCTTGGTAAGCGGGTTATAGGTCATACCCATCATCTCCTGCATGTCGAGCCCGGCCTCACGGATCCAGCGCGCCAGCTCCGACGGCTTGATCAATTTGTCGTATTCGTGGGTGCCACGGGGCAGCAGGTTCAAAATGTACTCAGCGCCCACAATGGCGAAAAGGAATGACTTTGGGTTGCGGTTGATGGTGGAGAAGAACAGATCGCCACCGGGCTGGCACAGGTCGGCGCAGGCTTGAATCACGGTGGAGGGGTCGGGCACATGCTCCAGCATCTCGAGACAGGTGACCACCTCGAAGGTGCCTTGCTGCTCGGCTGCCATTGCCTCGGCGGTGCTCTGCCGATAGTCGACCTCAACACCGCTCTCCAATTGATGGAGTCGCGCCACGGCTAACGGTGCCTCACCCATATCGATGCCCGTGACTGTGGCCCCGCGGTGTGCCATTGCCTCGCAGAGCAGCCCACCACCGCAGCCCACATCCAACACGTTTTTGCCTTTGACGTCGGCGTGCTGGTCAATCCAGCCAGCGCGCAACGGATTGATGTCGTGGAGCGGTTTGAATTCGCTGTTGGGGTCCCACCAACGGGACGCCAGCTTCTCGAATTTGGCGATTTCATCTCGATCGACGTTGTCATCTAGGTGCATCGTGTTAGGACTCCAGTGTTTGGCGGAAAGCGCCGAGCTGCTCGGACCAACGACCCGCTCTTGCGGCGAGGTCAGTGTAGTCGAGTGTTTGCAGTACGCCCGCGCGAACCAGAGGTTTTCCTGCCACCCAGCTCCACTGCACCTCGTTGCCGCTGGTGGCGTATACCAGGCTCGAGGCGAGATCGTGCCGCGGCAGGTATTGCAGGCCGGACAGATCCAGTGCGATCAGGTCAGCGGCTTTGCCCACTTCAACACTGCCCAGTTGGTCCAGCAGTCCCAATGCCGCCGCGCCGTGTAACGTCGCCATCTCCAGAGCGGTCCAGGCATCGACCGCCTTCGGGTCGCCGTGCTGACTCTTCCCAATCAGCGACGCGGTCTGGAGTTCGCTCAGCATGTTTAAGCGGTTATTGCTGGCAGCGCCATCGGTACCCAAGGCCACATTGATGCCGCGATCGAGAAGCTTCTGGACCGGGCAAATACCGGAGCCTAACTTGAGGTTTGAGCGCGGACAGTGCACCACGTGCGCGCCGTGAGTGGCCACCGTCTCAATATCTTGCTCACCCAGCGCCGTCATGTGCACGCATTGGGTGCGCGGCCCCAGCAGTCCGAGCTGCTCGAGAAAATCGATCGGGCGGACGCCTGACCGCTCAACTGAGGCC